>JAOUMB010000035.1 GCA_029881725.1 Nitrospirota bacterium | reverse complement strand
AAGCCCGAAGTCGAGGAGAAGGCAGCGGCGAAGAAGAAAGCCGCTTAAACCAACACCCGCCAGGGGGCGGGTGTCAGGTAATTACTGTCACTGTACACCTGGCATTCACATGAAAAAGGAGGTAAATCGCCTATTTTTGCATTGCCTACCGGGACGGTTGAATCGCCCCCCTCTCTGGCGTACCATGATTGCAGAATCGCTAGTAATCAAAATTTGAGTATGGGGCCACCTGTGGTGGGTGACAGATTACACTTTGAACAGCAACCTAATTTCAAGGGTGTGTGCATGTTAATGGAAGCCTCGTGATCCCACTTTTCACAAAGCCTCTTAATACGATTACCGGAGTTGATCTCTGTCAACTGTGGTTGCAAGAGATCCCTGAAGGTCAAACTGTTAAGTTCAAGGAAACATTACCCTCAAAATCTGGCCAAGATCCTTGGTTTAACGGAAAAAACAGCATTGGTGATTACGCCAGAAACAAAATTCTTGAAGAAATTGTGGCCTTCGCAAACGCAGGTGGGGGGAATTTGGTGATCGGGGTCCGGGAATCGTCTGACCACCCAAAACGGGCTGTAGAGTTAGCTCCCATTCCGAGATGCCACGAATTAGCTGACCGCCTTCGATATGCCATTAGAGACTGTGTAGATCCGCAGATTCCAGCAGTTGAGGTGATTGGGGTTTCACAAGACGACATGAGTGATCAAGGGGCGGTTCTTATCAGGCTGCCACAGTCCCGGTTAGCTCCCCACCGATTGAACGAAACAAAGGAATGTTATATCCGCCGTGCCGACCGAACGGAAAAAATGTGGATGCGAGAGATTCAGGATATGTGCGTTGATCTTGTTAGGGGGATTCAGTTAGTCGATGCGCAGTTTAATGAGAGGAGCCAAATATTTGACCAGTTTACTGTCGATGGAATGGATAATAAAGTTCCTGAGATAGGGAGTAACGGATATTACGGATATCGAGTTACTGCTCTTCCAGTTGGATCAAATATTTTTATAAAAAGACCATATTCTCTGCAAGAACTAAATGAAAAATCTGGATCCATTTCAATCTTTCGTGGGGAATCGGAATATGAGATTTATTCTCCGATCGGAAGCCATAGTCATGGCGGGCAGCTAGAACCTCGACTTAGGTCTGCTTATCGCGAAGTAAACAGGCCTGGCAAGGGGAAGTGGGCGAGGACCATACATTGCGGTGGGCTTGTTGAATTTGTTGGCAAGTGGGTTTGGACACGTGGTAATCAGGGCAGGGGTTATTTGTATACGGGATGGGTGCTGGCAGATGCGGCCAATGCTGTTCGTCTTTGCAGAACAGCCGCAGCAATTGGTGGTGCTCCAAGTGCAGAATACTAGTTGAAGTTGAAATCACTTTTCGATCACCGGAAGAGCAGGAGAAACCTAGTCTAGAAATTTCTCCCCTAAGATTAGGAGACTTATGGGAACCGGACCCTGGGTATCTTTCAATATCCCCCCAGAAATTTCCTATTCTTTCATTTTCCCCGCATGACAGCCCTAGTTTGTTTTTGCAAACACTATACAACGACCTTTTGAACCTAATCGGATTTCAGGGAATTGATGACCTTTCAGTTGATGAGGATTCTTTTGAGCCGGGTTAAATTGGTTCTAATCATCTCTGATATCCCCCACGCACCCAGGCACAAAATAGCCGCCCAGTTCAGCAGCGGGATCCGCCCACACACCCCTAACATCGAAATTGGCCAAAAGGCTGTAAACCATAACTCCGGCTGGCCGAATCGAGTTGGGCTACGCCACGCTCAGCAGCAACCTACACCCCAACTGCCGCCACTGCCCGTGGAAGCCATCGGCAGCTTGGAATCATTGATCCAGCCACCCCACCCATCCGCAAATCCCCCCGTCCCCCACCGTCCCCCACCGTCCCCTATCCGGAAATGCGCAGCACCTCTTCCAGCGAAGTCGTTCCGTCCTTCGCCTTCTCCATGGCCGATTCGCGCAGGGTGATCATCTTGCCCCGCGCCAGCCCCATCTCGCGCAGTTCATCCGCGTTGCCGCCCTGGGCGATGCACTGGCGCAATTCCTCGTCCATCAGCAGAATCTCGATGATCGCCAGACGGCCCTTGTAGCCCAGGTCGTTGCACTCCTCGCACCCCTTGTGGGCGTAGTACTGGGTGCCGTCGTCCGGGCCGAGTTCCATGCGCTCGCGCATTTTGTCGGTGAGGGTGACCGGCTGCTTGCAGTGGTCGCACAGGCGGCGCACCAGACGTTGCGCGCAGATCATCTCCAGCGCGCCCGCCAGCAGATACGGCTCGATGCCCATGCCCACCAGACGGCCCACCGTGCTCGGCGCGTCGTTGGTGTGCAGGGTGGAAATCACCTGGTGGCCGGTCATGGCGGCTTTCAGCGCCACGTCCACGGTTTCCCGGTCGCGCATTTCGCCGATCATCACAATGTCGGGGTCCTGCCGCAAAATGGAGCGCAGGGCGGCGGGGAAGTCCAGCCCGGCGGCGGGGATCACCTGCACCTGCTTGACCTCGGCCAGCTCGTATTCAATGGGGTCTTCCACCGTTACCACCGATACGGTGGGCTTTACCACCGAGCGCAGCACGCTGTAGAGGGTGGTGGTTTTGCCGGAACCGGTGGGGCCGGTGACCAGAATGATGCCGTGGGGCGATTCGATGCCGCGATACAGCATGCCCAGCGCCCGCTCGGAAAACCCGAGCCCCTCCAGCGACATGGGGGACGCGGCCTGATCGAGAATACGGCACACCACCACCTCGCCGTGACGGGAGGGGAGGGTGGACACGCGAATGTCCACCTGGCGGCCGTCGAACATCACCTGGGTGCGGCCATCCTGCGGCATGCGCCGCTCGGAAATATCCAGACCGGAAAGCACCTTGAAGCGCGATACCAGCCCCGCCCTGGCGGCGGCCGGAAGCGGCTGCTGGTCGGTGAGCATGCCGTCCACCCGGTAGCGGATGCGCACGTCGGTCTTGCGCGGCTCCATGTGCACGTCGCTGGCGCCCCGGCTGATGGCCTCGGCCAGCATCTTGTTCACCATGCGCACCACCGGCGCTTCCTCCGCCGACTTGCTGAGCAGATCGGCGCTTTCCTGAGGCTCCTCGGCCACCGGCACTTCGGTGATCTCGATAGGGTCCTCGTCGTCGAACATCTCGGTGTTGAGCAGGCGGCGGATGGTGTCGGGCTCGGCAATGCCGAACTTTACCCCGTCGCCCTTGCCCACGCGGCGGAACAGGATGTCCAGCACCTCGAGGTCAAACGGGTTGCTGAGCACGAAGTAGGGGTTGGCCACCGGGTCGGCAATGGCCAGCACGTCGTGAATTTCGCAGTATTTGGTGGGCAGCACGCCCAGCAGCACGGCGTCCGGGTTGACCATGGGAATGAAGCGCACGCCCAGGTATTCGGCAATCATCCGGGCCAGGTCCACGCGCTTGATGCCCAGCAGGGTGGGCAGCGAATACAGGGCCGAGGGACGCGCCTCGTTCAGTTGCAGCGCGTGCTCCGGCGGCACCTCGATGTGCTCGTTGATGTAGTGGATGAACTGGCTGAACTCAAGCAGGTGGAGCTTGGTTTCCGACAGCTCCTCCATGGCCTCCTGGCCGGACACGATGTTGCGCTTGACCGATTCCAGCAGGGCCGCTTCCTGAATCGGCTTTTCCAGCACGTCGGCGGCACCGGCGGCGATGGCCCGCTCCCGGTCGCCCTCGCCCAGGTGCTCGGCCAGAAAAATCATCGGAACGGTGTTCAACTCGGGGTTGTTGCGCAGGTTTTGATAAAACGCGTAGTTGTCGCTGGCCAGGGTGGTGGCGTCCATCAGGATCAGGTCGGGGCGGCCCAGTCCCAGCACGTTTTCGGCCTCTGGAATGCTTTCGGCGATGAGCACGTCGTAGCGCTTTTCAAGCTGCACCGAAAGCAGCATCCGGTTGACCGGATCCCCTTCCAGGCAAAGCACCCTCGATCTTGTATCCGCCATGTTCCCTGCAACTCACCCGGTTGATCCCGCCAACAGCGCACGCCGATTCCCCGTGAATCCAACCTGCGGGCGGGTAAAAAATACCGTCCGGTTTTTCTTTTCGGCCAGGTTCACGCAAAAGGCAAGAGAATTGATCCATTTTCAGGTGCTACGCGGTGCTCCGCGCACGGCGGGATTTGCGGATGGGAGGGCGAAGAAATCGCCCCGCAAGCGTGGCGGGGCCATGTGGGGGGATTTGGCCCCGCCGTCAGCGGGGGATTTTTACGGTGTCGTCATCGAACACCGCCCGCTCGGCGCGGCGGTGGCAGGCGTTGCAGTTGGCCATGCTGTTGACCTTGGGGTTGTCCTTCCAGTCCGCCTCGGTCAATTCGTGGTGGCGTTTTTTGATGTAGGGCACCTCGCTGATGCGCAGGGGCGCTTCCCCCGCCGGGATGGAACGGCGCACCTTGATGGAGCGCTTGTACCAGGAGCGGTCGGCGGAGGCCGTGTCCAAAAGGCGGGCGATGGCGGCGCGGTCTTCCTCCGGCAGGGTGGCGTCGTCGCCGAAATGATCCTCCAGCGCGGCGGCGTCCATCAGGGCGGACCAGCTGCGGGACGGCAGCAGTCCGGGGGGGAAGGCGAAGTGGCAGGCCCCGCATTCCTCCAGGTACAGCGGGTCGGTTACCGGGGCCACCTCCTTGTGGCGGCCGAACAGGGCGTGGAACAGATCCCCGAGCGGGTTCGCAAGCGCGGGAACGGGAACCAGCAGGGACAGCAGCAGGGCGGCGGGCAACAGGTGACGCATGAGTCTCTCCCTACCAGGCGATCTTGATGGCCAGCGCCATGGCCACCAGCCCCACCGGTCCGGCGGTGGTGTGGGTGGAGGCCGGCGCGGTGTTGATCGCATACAGGAACCCGCCCGCGCCCAGGGTGCCCAGCAGCATGTGCAGGATGTCCGGGTCCAGCAGGCCGTCGCGGAAGGAAAAATCCTCCCAGTGAAACACCAGCCCCGTGGCCACGGCGGCCAGCCCCAGGCCGGTGGCCAGTTCCGCATAGGCCTGATGGTCGCTGTCGTCCACCGGCCCGCCGCCTTCGCTGTCCGGGGCCGAGGTGGCGGCCATCACGCCCGCCGCCACGCTGCCCAGCCCCAGCACCATGTGCAGCTTGTTGGCGGTGAACAGGCGGGTGCGGAACGGCGTTTCCACGGCCTCGGCGGTGACCGCCGCCAGCGGGGTGACGGCCGGGGTGGCGTCCATATCGGCGGCCAGTTGCAGCCATGCGGCGGAAGGGGAAAGGGGTGCGGCCGGAAGGGTGAACGGCGGCGCCGGGGCCGGTTCAGGGGCGAAGGCAGGCCCCGAGGCCATGGCCACGGAGGGCGCCAGCAGCGCCAGCGCGCCCATCCACATGACAAGGCGTTTCATGGCGAATTGATCTCCACTCGATTCGGTCCCGCGCCGGTATTTTAGAACGGTGGCGGGGGGAGCGGAAGGGAAAATTGCGCGGACGCCGGGGAGGCGGGGGTCAGCTTCCGGCGTAGTGGTCGATCTCGACGGTGAGCTTGATCTCGCGCAGGATGCCGGCCACCTTCTCGCAGGTTTCCATGTCGCCCGAGTAGCACACGGCGCGCCCCTTGCTGTGGGCCTCCATGACGATCTCGAACGCCTCGTGGGCGGAAATGCCCACCGCCTTCTGCACCTGGAGAATCACCTCCTCCAGGGTGTGCACCTCGTCGTTGTAGAGGATCACGAAGAACGGCAGGGCCGGTTCGGTTTCGGCCTCCACCAGTTCGGCCACGCCGACGCCGGGCGCCTCTTTCGGGCGGTTCGGGTCTTCCATGCGGACGGTTTTTATTTCGGTGTAACGTTCCACGGTTACCTCAAGGGATGAGCCCCTCCCTTCGCCGTCCCGCGGGGGGGACACACGGCGCCACACACAATGCCTATTTTTCCATCTTGCCGGATTCCGCCATCCGGTGCAAGAGCCACGCGCGGATGAACGGGGTCACGTCGCCGTCCATGACCGCCTGAAGGTTGCCGGTTTCGTGGCTGGTGCGGTGATCCTTGACCATCTGGTAGGGATGGAACACGTAGCTGCGAATCTGGCTGCCCCAGGCGTTGTCTAGCTTCTCGCCGGTGATCTCGTCCATCTGCTGTTCGCGCTTTTGCAGTTCCAGCTCATACAGCCGCCCCTTGAGCACGTGCAGCGCCTGGGCCCGGTTCTGATGCTGGGAGCGCTCGTTCTGGCACTGCACCACGATGCCGGTGGGCTCGTGGGTGATGCGCACCGCGGAACTGGTTTTGTTGATGTGCTGCCCGCCCGCGCCGGAGGCACGGAACACGTCCACCCGCAGGTCCTTTTCGTCGATTTCCACCTCGATGTCGTCCGGCAGATCGGGGGAGACGAATACGCTGGCGAAGGAGGTGTGGCGGCGCTTGGCCGCGTCGAACGGCGAGATGCGCACCAGCCGGTGCACGCCGGCCTCGGCCTTCAGGTAGCCGTAGGCGTTGGTGCCGCTCACCCGGAAGGTGACGCTCTTGATGCCCGCCTCCTCGCCGGGGAGCAGGTCCAACTGCTCCACCTTGTGGCCCTGCCGTTCCGCCCAGCGCACATACATGCGATGCAGCATCCCCGCCCAGTCGGCGCTCTCGGTGCCGCCCGCGCCGGGGTGAATGGTGACGATGGCGTCGTAGGCATCCGCCTCGCCGGACAGCATGAGCGCCAGCTGGCGGTCCTCCACCTGCCGGGTGAGCTGTTCCAGCTTCTCGATGATCTCGCCAACCATGTCCTCCGCGCCCTCTTCCTCCACCAGCTCGATGAGCACCTCCAGGTCTTCCGCCTGACGGGTCATGCTGTTGCAGGTTTCGATGGTGCGCTCCACCTCCGCGTGGCGGCGGTTGACCGTTTGCGCCTCGTCGGGGCGGTCCCAGAAACCGGGGGACTCCATCTGCCGGTTCAGGTCGGACAGCTCGTCGGTGAGCCGCTCGATCCCCTGATGGGCGACCATTTCGGCGATGCGTTTTTGCAGGGTGGCCAGTTGGGCCTTGTGGGATACCAGTGTTTCCATAAGGGGATATTGTACTACCGGTGGTTTCCCGGTGGGCAATCCATCAATCGTCCGCCTCGTCGCCATCGTCTCCGTGGTCGGCTTCGGCGGGGCGCGGGGCGCGCTGGCGGGCGCGCGCGGCGGCGCGCAGCAGGGCGGCGGCCGAAAGCAGCACGCACAGCCATGCGAACCGGTCGCCGTGGCGGGTGTAGAACGACGTATCGGCCCGGTGGTGGATGCTGGCGGCCACCACCGCTTCCGTGTTCAGTTCGGAGCGGGCCTGCACGATGCCGTAGGGGTCCACCATGCCGCTGATGCCGGTGTTGGCCGCGCGCACCACATAGGCCCGGTTTTCCACCGCGCGGAACACCCCGTTGGCGAAGTGTTGCGCGGGGGCGGCGGAGGTGCCGAACCAGGCATCGTTGGTGATGGTCACCAGAAAATCCGCCCCGTCGGCAAAGCGCCTGCGCACCAGGTCCGGAAAGATCAATTCATAGCAGACCGCAAGGCCCGCGCTGCCCCGTGGGTGTTCGAGCACGGCGCCGCCGGAGCCGGGAACCAGGTCGCCGATGCCCTGGGTCAGTCTGCGCACGAACGGCAGCAGGCGCTCCAGCGGCACGTATTCGCCAAACGGCACCAGGTGCTCCTTGGCGGCCAGGTCCACCAGCCGGCCGTTGGGCCCGAACAGATAGGCGCTGTTGCGGGTGGCCGGGTTGAGGCGCTCCAGCACCGGGCTCAGGGAGCCCACCAGCAGGTGGGTACCGGCCCCGACGGCCAGCTGGCGCACCATGTTCTGGTAGCGGGGGGAGTAGTCGAGCACCAGCGGCGCCGAGGCCTCGGGCCACACGATCAGGTCCGGCTCCAGCAGCGCCGCCTGGGTGGTCTGGCGGGCCAGCCGTTGCATGATGCCGTCCAGCGCCTCCGGGTTCCACTTCACCTCCTGGGGGATGTTGGGCTGCACCAGCGCCACCCGGATCGGTCCCGCAGGGTCCGGGTTCTGCTGGTGGTGCAGGCTCAGGGCCGCGATCCGCACCTGCCCGTAGGCGGCCACGCACACCGGCAGCAGAAACAGCACCAGCCCGTGGTTGAAGTAGTGGGCCTGCCGGTAGCCGCGGGTGGTGTCGAACAGGGGCAGCAGCAGGGCATACAGGCAGGCGCCCACGGTGGCCACATACCACGACACCGCATAGATGCCGCCCACATCGGCGATCTGGATCATGCGCACCTGCTCGTGGGCGGCCAACCCCAGCAGGTTCCACGGCAGGCCGGTGAGCAGGTGGGCGCGCAGGTACTCCAGCACCACCCACAATGGGGGCGCGGCAATGGCCAGCGGGATGCGGGTGTGGGCGTCGATCAGCCGGGTGCCGGCGGTGAACAGGGCCACGAACAGCCCCATCCATGCGGCCAGCAGCCAGCACACCGGTTCGGCCAGAAGCCACGGCAGCCCGCCGAAGGTGTGAATGGTTTCCGCCACCCACGACATGCTGATTGCAAAGGACAGAAAACCGCCCGCCAGCCCCAGCAGAAACGCCTGCCGCGGGGGCGCGCCGTGGATGGCCAGCAGCAGCGGCACCAGGGCGATGTAGGCCAGGGAACCCGGTCCCAGGCCGGGCATGGACAGGCCCATCAGCGCGCCGCCGGAAAGGGCCAGGGCCAGCCTCCGGCTCCAGCCGCCGGGGCGCCAGTCGGGGCGGATCATGGTGCCGGGCTGCCTCCGGACGGGGGCGCCGAATGCGGGTGCCCGCCGGGCGGATGGTGGTCCACCCCGTAAAAGGATTCCAGGAAGCGTTCGATGGCGGCGCGCCCCGTGTCATCCAGCCGGGACAGGGACAGGGTGTGGGCCCAGGCGGCCAGCACGATGGGGGAATCCAGCGCCGGGTTGGGCGCCACGATCACCAGGTCGCGGTCCTCGGCGTAGCGGGCCAGTTGTTCCGCCAGTTCCGGGCACTCGTCCGGGCACCGGTAGCCGATGACGATGCCCCCGTGTTCCAGGTTATGGATGAACACCTCCGGCGGCACCGGCTTTTCGTGCACGCCCCACGGGGCGGTATACGGCGTGTGCGACCCGGAGGTGCCGGGATTGCTGTTGTAGGGGGCGTGGGGGAACCTGGGATTGGGAATATGGTCGTGCCCCAGGTCCACGTGGGCCACCGGCTCCGGCGCGGGCACCGGCCGCGGTCCGGAGGCGCAGGCGCTCACCAGCGGCAGCAGCAGGCCGAATATCAAAAACAGGGTTCGCATCAGGGGGGCGAGTTTCGCCCACCGGGGTGGTCCGTGTAAAGGGGGGCGGAAAATACGTACAAATACTGATCGAAAGAAACTTGACACCGATTGCCGATTTTTTCTACGCTGGCCGTGGTCATTCCGTTTTTGTTGATGTTTCGGGCCTCCCGCACGGTGCGGCGCGGAGGCCGGTCCACGGGTGGTGTCCGACGGGTGTCGGGCGCCGGAAAGCCGCACCTGCAGCGAATCTGGATTTCCTGCAGCGAACTTTTTTTTGAAGGGTTAAGTCAATGAAGCTGAAGCATTTTGCCATCGCCGCCCTCGCGGTTACCTTTGCCATGTCTTCCGCCGCTGCCATGGCCGCCGAGAAGGATCCGCTCAAGCCGCGCGCCCCGGCCTCCGCCAAGGGCGAGAAGAACCCGGTTCCCGCCAGCGCCGATTCCATCGCCACCGGCGAGGAGTTGTTCCAGGAGATCGGCTGCAACGGCTGCCACGGCGATGCCGGCACCGGCGACGGCCCGGCCTCGGCCGGCATGGAGCCGGGACCGCGTAACTTCACCAACGCCGCCTGGCAGGGCGCCCGCGCCGACGGTGAGCTGAAGCACACCATCTTCGCCGGCTCCGACGGCACCGCCATGATCGCCAACGAGGCCATGTTCGACGAGCCGGAAGACGTCTGGCACGTGGTGAACTACCTGCGTTCGCTGAAGAAGTAAGTCCGCTTCGGAACGGCGCCGCCGCCCGCTGGCGGGTGGCGGCGCCGTTTCTTGCGTTTTCCCCCCGGTGCAACGCCGGGGGAGTCCGAGGCCCGGTGGACGGGTGCGCATCGCGTCGGCGTCCCGGGTCAAGGGGTTGACACGCCGCTTCCGGGTTAATAACCTACTCGTGGATTTTCCGTTCACGGACCAATACGGAAGTTGTTTTGTCGGGGCCCGCCGGGTGCGCGGTAGGGACCTTCCCCGATTCTGGCGTGGTAACCGGCGGGTGCCGGGTACCTTAATTCGCACCTGAAGCGAACAAAAAATGAGGTTTGTCATGAAGCTGAAGCACTTCGCGATTGCCGCGCTGGCGGTTACCTTTGCGATGTCTTCCGCCGCCGCGATGGCTGCGGAGAAGGATCCGCTCAAGCCGCGCGCCCCGGCGTCCGCCAAGGGTGAGTCCAACCCGACCGCGTCCAGCGCGGACTCCGTGTCCATGGGCGAGGAACTGTACCAGGAGATCGGCTGCAACGGTTGCCACGGCGATGCCGGCACCGGCGACGGCCCGGCTTCCGCCGGTATGGACCCCAGCCCGCGTAACTTCACCAACGGCGCGTGGCAGGGTGCCCGTTCCGATGGCGAGTTGAAGTACACCATCTTCAACGGTTCCGATGGCACCGCCATGATCGCCAACGAGGCCATGTTCGACGAGCCGGAAGACGTCTGGCACGTGGTGAACTACCTGCGCTCCCTGAAGAAGTAAGACTTCGGGATCCGCTCGGAGATGGCCCGCAAGGTCGTTCTCTGGAGTGTGGCAGTTATGGCCCTCCTCTCCTGCCCGTGGGCGGGGGGGGAGGGCCTTGTTTTTGCCGCCCCCCAGGATCCCCCCGCCGCCGATGGTGGCGGGGCGGGGAGTGGTGCGCCACAATCCATTCCGGTCCAGCCGCCCCCACCCTTGCTGGAACCGGCAGCGGAACCGGCAGCGGAACCGGGTGTCGCCTCCGGGTCCGAAGGGACCGATGCCGGGGCTCCGGCGGGGGATGGAGCGGCGGCGTCCGTGGCACCCGCTGCGGACGAGGAAGGCGGGAAGCCCGCCTCCGGCCCCCGGCTGAAGGAGGGGGAGGAGGCGCCGCTGGACCAGCCGAAGCAGCTGGCCGACATCATGGAACTACCCGCCCCGCGGGACTGGCGGGCGATGATCAACCCCGTGCCCGCCGACGGCGCCTCGGTGGCGCGGGGGCAGGGGTTGTACCTGGGCAAGGGCATGTGCCATCTGTGCCACGGCCAGGAAGGCGACAGCTTCAGCCCGATACGCAACGAGTTCAAGCCGCCTCCGAACGACTTTTTCGAGGAACAGTGGCACGCCTCCCGCACCGATGGCCAGCTCATGGAGGCGTTGCAGATGGGCAAGCCGGGGACCGGCATGGTCCCGTTTATCCCCGATTACCTGACCGAGGCCGAGGGGTGGGACGTGATCAACTTCCTGCGCTCCCTGAAGGGGGGCACCAGCAAGGCCTACGAAGCGTATCAGGAATACCTGCAGAAGCAGGAAGAGGAGCGCCAGCGTCTGATCCAGGAAGCGGGCGGGTGATGCGGAACTACGACAAGGGAGCGCGCGGAATGCGGACAGGCTTGAAAATCGGCGGGATTTTGGTGGCGCTGGCGATGCTGGCGGTGGTGGCCCAGGCGGGGGAGCGGGATCCCCTGCGGCCCCGGGTTCCGGCCGGAAAGCTGGCGGAGGTGAAGGCCATCGTCAACCCGGTTCCGGCCACCCCCGAGTCCATCGAGCGGGGGCGGGAGGTGTACCGGGGCATCGGTTCCTGCAACGTGTGCCACGGCGAGGACGGCAACGGCAAGGGCATCGGCGCCTCCGGCCTGGATCCGAGTCCGCGCGACCTGACCAGCAAGAAGTGGCACAAGGCGCGCACCGATGGCGAACTGATGTGGGTGCTGCGTCACGGCAGTCCCGGCACCGCCATGATCACCGTGGTCCCCGGCCTGATCTCCGAGGAGGAGGGGTGGGACGTGATCAACTTTGTACGCAGTCTGAGGAAGTAGCGGGCCCGGCGCGGGGGGGAAGCGGCTAGCCGCTTTTCATCCGTCCGCGCAGCTTCGGGTCCAGGGCGTCGCGCATGGCTTCGCCCAGCAGGTTGTAGGCCAGTACCGTCATGAAGATGGCGCAGCCGGGGAACACCGCCAGCCACCAGGCGAAGGTGTTGCCCCGCGCCTCGTTCAGGATCGAACCCCAGGTCACCACGTCGGCGGGCACGCCGATGCCCAGAAACGACAACCCCGACTCCACCAGAATCGCCCCCGCGATGCCGAACACCACGCTCACGATGATGGGGTTCATGGCGTTGGGCAGGATGTGCAGGAACATGATGCGCGCCGGGCTCGCCCCCAGGGCCTCGGCGGCGGTCACGTATTCCACCGCGCGGGTTTTGATGAACTCGTTGCGGGTGAAGCGGGCGATGCCCACCCAGCCGGTCAGGCCGATCACCGCCATGATGTAGAACAGGGACGGCTCCTTCACGAAGGCGCTGACGGTGATGATCAGGAAGAAGGTGGGGATGGCCATCATCATTTCGAACAGGCGGTTGATGAGCAGGTCGGTGGTGCCGCCGAAATAGCCGGCGACGGCCCCCAGAATCACCCCGATCACCGTGGCCAGCCCCACCGCCACGATGCCGATGGTGAGGCTGATGCGCGCCCCGTGCACCATGCCCGCCATGATGTCGCGCCCCAGGTTGTCGGTGCCCAGCCAGTGGCTGCCGGAAGGGGGCGCCAGCGGGTCCATCAGGTCCACCCCGCTGGGGCGGTAGGGGATGGGCGGCCACACCGCCGCCTCCGGGGGCACCCGCGAAAAATCCATGCCCGCCACGCCGGAGGGCCACTGGCTGATCCCCACATCCACCAGCATGCCGCGGAACGCCGGAAAATACCGCTCCCCCTGATGGGTCATGGTGTAGGGGCGGTCGTTGGCGATCAGGTCGGCAAACAGGGCGCAGAACACCAGGGGCACCAGCAGGAACATGGCGGACAACGCCGTGCCGCTGTGGCGCAGGCGGTTCCACAGGTCCCGTGCCGGGCTCACCCGTGCCGTCACGAGGCGCTCCGGCGGCCGAAGCTGATGCGCGGATCGACCAGGGTGAGCAGGAAGTCGGACAGCAAAATCGACACCAGGGTGACGAACGCGCCCATGGTGAACACGGCCATGATCACCGGATAGTCGCGGGCCAGCACCGCCTGAAAGCCGAGCTGGCCGATGCCGGGAATGGAGAAAATGGTCTCGATGATCACGCTGCCGCCGATCAGGGCCGGGAGGATGCCGGCCAGAATGGTGACCATGGGCACCAGCGAGTTGCGCAGGGCGTGCTTGTAGATCACCACCCGTTCCGTCAGGCCCTTGGCGCGGGCGGTAAGGATGTAGTTCTGGGTGAGCACCTCCAGCAGGCTGCCGCGCATGAAGCGGGACAGTTCGGCAAAGCCGCCGTAGGACATGATGAGCACCGGCAGGAACAGGTGCAGCCCCAGGTCGGCGGCGCGGCGCAGCCATGGCCAGGATTCGGAATAGGCGGTGGCGTGCAGCCCGCCGGGGGGGAATACCGCCAGAAAATCACCGCCGCCCAGGAACACGATGGCCAGAATCGCCACCCAGAAGGTGGGCAGCGAGAACAGGATGAACGCCCCCACCGTGGTCAGCCGGTCCATGGCCGTGTAGGGGTGGGTGGCGGAATAGATGCCCAGCGGGATGGCCACCAGGTAGATGAGCAGGATGGACAGCACGTTGAGCAGGATGGTGATGGGCAGCCGCTCGGCCATCTTGTTCCACACCGGCTGGTGGTCCTTGAACGACTCGCCGAATTCCAGGGTGAACAGGTGGCCCAGCCAGACGAAATACTGTTCGTGCAGGGGGCGGTCCAGGCCGAACTGCTCGCGCCACTGCACCACCGCCTGATCCACGGCGGCGCGGTTTTCGGTGCTCAGGCCCACGCCGCTACCGGCCCCCAGGCCGCCACCGGCCATCAGCTCCGCCGGGTCGCCGGGGGCCATGTGGATGATCAGGAAACTGATCAGGGTGATGCCGAGAAAGGTCGGGATCATCCACAGGAAGCGGATCAGGATGTACCGTGCCATGGTCGGTTGCGGCTGGGGCTCCCTTGGGGCGGCCGGTTACGGGGCCGGGGTTTCGGTGACGTAGCGCTGGCGTTCCTTCGGCACCCACCAGCGGGTGGGCACCACTCCCCCTATCGGCAGGGCCTCCACGTTTTCAAAGCGTTTGTGATACGCCACCACCGATTCGCCCATGAACAGGAACGTGTACGGCTGCTCCTCGTGCAGGATGCGCTGGAACTCCCTGTACATGGCGGTGCGCTTTTGCGGGTCGAATTCCCCCCGGTACGCCTCCAGGATGGCGTCCACCCGGCTGTTGCGGAAGGCTATGTGGTTGGAGCCCCGGTTTTCGATCTGCGACGAGTGCCAGATCTGGTAGCCGTCCGGCTCGGTGACGCCCATGGCCCAGCCCAGGATGATGGCGTCGAAGCGGCGGTTTTTAACCTCGTCCAGGAAGATGGTCCAGTCCACTTCGCGGATCTTGACCTCGATGCCGTGCCGCTGCATGGAGTCCTGCACCGCCAGGGCCACGCGCTTGCGCACGTCGTTGCCGGAGTTGGTCTTGATCTCGAAGGAGAGCGGGGTGCGCCGGCCGTCGATCTCCTTGTCCAGCAGGCCGTCCCCGTCGGTGTCCTTCCAGCCCGCCTCGGCCAGCAGTTTCGCGGCCCCATCGGGGTCGAACGGATAGGGCTGGATGGTGTCGTCGTATTCCGGGCGGAACTTGTAGATGGGGCCGTTGATGACCGTGCCCAGATCGTGCAGGATGCTCTTCACCATGCCGGCGCGGTCGGTGAGCATGGTCATGGCGCGGCGCACGCGGGGGTCGCCGAAAATGGGATGGTCGTTGTTCCAGCCCAGATAGGTGTAGCCGGGGGAGTAGTAGCGGATTTTGGCGAAATTCTCCTCGAAGCGCGCGCCGGAGGTCTGCCGCAGGTGTTGCAGCGGGTCCAGCCCCAGCATGTCCAGGTCGCCCCCCTTGAGGGTGACCAGCGCCGAATCCGGGTTGTTGATGATGCGGAACAGCATGCGGTCCACGTAGGGCGACTCGATCTCCGGGAAGGCATAGCCCCAGTAATCCGGGTTGCGGTCCAGCACCACCTTTTCGCCGGTTTTCCACTCGTTGAACACGTAGGGGCCGCTGCCCACGGGGTTGCGGAAGAAGTCCCGGTTGAACGTTTCCGCGAAGGCGGCGGCCCGCTCGCGCACCGCCGGGTCGTCATCGGCCAGCTGGCGCACGCTGACGCCGTTCAGGTGCCCCTCCGGGTCATAGTAGTGGCGCGGCAGGATGCTGATGCCGCCGAGCATGTCCTCGTTCTTGAAATACGGCTCCGAGGCGGTGAAGCGGATGGTCTGGTCATCCAGCAGCACCGCGTCGGTGATGGACTGGTAATAGACGCGGACGAACGGTGCGTTGACCTGCTGGCACTTGATGGCCTTGATGGAAAACAGCACGTCCTCGGCGGTCACCGGTTTGCCGTCGGAAAAGCGGGCCCCTTCGCGCAGGCGGAAGGTATAGGTGGTGTGGTCGGCGGAGATTTCCGGCAGGGCCGCCGCCAGCAGCGGGCGCAGTTCCAGGGTGACCGGATTGCGGTCCAGCAGGGTTTCAAACAGGTAGGAGAGCACGCTGGAGGCCCCGGCGTCGTTGCTGGTGATCGGGTTGAGCTGCTCCGGGTCGGACAGCATGTGGCGCACCAGCCAGTCGCCGGTCACCGGGGGGCCGGAGGCGGCGCCGGTAACGGCGGGGGCGGTGGGCTCGGATTTGGAACATCCGGCCAGCGCAAGGCACGCGAACGCCAGCAGGGAAACGGTGATCCGAAGTGATTTCACGGGGAATGCCTCGGCGGGTGGGGGGTTGGGAACGGTCGGAGGCCCGGGCCCCCTGAAAAAATCCGGCGCCAATCGCGGCCCCGATGGAAGCGGAATCTAACAAAGGCCCCCGGCACTGTCAAACCGCGCCGGAGCGCAAATGGCGCGGGTGCCGTCAATTCGTACGGGATTCATGGGGATTGTTTGCCAATACGGCATGTTCGGTGATAGCATGGCTACTGGTAGTGTGTGATCGGGCTGAATCGAGAAGGGAGCCTGTTCATCACTACGGCGAATTTGCCGCCAGAGGAAGGCGCGGGCCCACTTGGGCCGCATGCAGGCTGAACCCGGCGGCGGAAAGAGGTTTTGTAAGTCCAGCGAATTCGGTTTCCGTCGGCCTTCCGGCAACGCGGCACCTTGGCGTGCCCCCCGGACGTTCCCGACGGATAAAAGCAGGGAGACGGTCACCATGACCGAATCCGAACCCACCCCGGTGGGACATGGCGGCCCCAACGCCCCTGGCGGTGCGGCCGCTGCACAACCGAACCCGGCTCCGGCCGGGAATGCCACCCCGGCACTGTACCGCGACGCGTCGCGGACGGCGTCGGGACGATCCCTCCTTTCTGCCCCCCGTACATCCTGATGCGCGTGACGTGCCCCATCTGTCGGCAGGACGCCACCTGGGAGAACAACCAATATCGCCCGTTCTGTTCGGCGCGTTGCCGAACCGCGGACCTGGGTGCCTGGGCCACCGAATCCTACCGGATTACCGGTCAGGACAGCCCCGGAGAAGGTCAGGAAGCGGACAGCGGAGCGGGCAACGCGGCGGATCAGGCCGACCTTTGATTGCGGGGAGCACCCCCGCCGGTCGTCCGGCGCGATAACAAGGATTTGAAACGAAAAATGGCCAAGGAAATTTATCTGATCGGCGTCGGGCCGGACGGGCGTGAATCGCTCTCCGCGCGGGCGCTGGAGATGCTCAAGGAATGTCACCTGATCGTCGGCGGCAAGCGGGTGATCAGCCAGTTCGAGGATCTGGACATCCCCACCTACGCCATGAGCGCCAACCTGCGCCAGCTGGTGGACGTGGTCGGCCACGCCGAAAAGGCGGTGAAGGCCGGTGAACCGGTGGTCATCGAGCCGTCCATCGGGGACGACGAGGACGACATGGAAGGGGAGGACGAGGGCTCCGACGAGGAGAGCGCGTCCGGCGAGGATGAAGCCCCCCGCGAGGGCGGCCGCCGCCGGGGCCGCAGACGTCCCTCCCCGCGCAACCGTGGCCGTGGCCGCGGCCGTGGCCAGTCGGCGGACGGCGAGTCCGGCGGTTCCGGCGGATCCGAGGGCGACGGTGGCGGCAACGGCGGCAACGGTGGGGGTGAAGGCGGCGGACAGCCGAAGGCCACCACCATCGACGCCCCCAGCGATTCCCAGTCCATGACCGTGCAGGTGGATGACGATTCGGCGGAGCCGGATTCCGACGGTACCGATCAGGCCACCGCGGTGGCCGATGAGGCCGGGACGGAGAGCGCCACCGCCAAAGTGGAGCCCGAGGCGGCACCGGAGCAGGCGGAAGCCCGCACGGACGCCCCCGACGACGGCGGGGAAGAGTCCGAGTCCACCCCGGAAGACGCGCCGCGGCAGGACGACGCCGAAGCGCGGACGGACACCGAGGCCCCGGCCGGGGAGGCGGAGGTTTCCGCTTCCGATAACGCCCTTGACCTGCTGACCGACAGCGGCGCGGCGGAAGGTTCGCGCGAAGCGGCCGAGGAGAAGGATTCCGGTCCCGTGTGCCGGGTGGCGATTCTGGCCTCCGGCGACCCGAACTTCTACGGTCTGTCCAAGTTTCTGCTGGAGCGGTTCAAGAAGGAAGAGCTCACCATCATCCCGCACGTGAGCGCCATGCAGCTTGCGTTTGCGGCGATCAAGGAGCCGATGAACGACGCGGCCATCACCTCCTCCTCCGGGCGCAACGTGGACCGGCTGGTGCGGGTGGTGCGGCAGAACGCGCGCATCGGCATCTTCACCGACAAGCGGCGCAGCACGCGCGCGGTGGCCCGCTTGCTGCTCAAGAACAAGATCGAGGCCCAGTGCTACGTGTGCCAGGACCTGGGCACCGCCCGCGAGCGCATCGTGATGGGCTCCCTGGAAGAGATCGGCAAGAAGAATTTTTCGCCCCTGTCCATCATGATCCTGTTCAAGCAGGCGGTGGAGGAGCCGGAGCCGAAGGAAGTCAGCGAGAAGCGTGCCGAGCCGAAGAAGAAGGAGCGCGAGCCGCAGCGTCCCAACCTCAAGGACCTGCCGCCGGCCAGCCAGGTGCCCAAGTACGAACTGGTCACCAGCCTGGGCATTCCCGACGAACTGCTCAGCGTGCGGCCCGAGAACATCATGCGTGCCGAAATGCGGGTGATCGTGCTTTCCAAGCTGCGCATTCAGGAGAAGAGCCGCATGTGGGACGTGGGGGCCGGTTGCGGCGCCCTGTCCGTGGAAGCGGCGCGGGTGGCCCACGGGGGCGAGGTGTTCGCCGTGGAGCGCGATTTTGCCCAGGTGCGCAACATCTACGAAAACATCAAGACCTTCGCCTCGACCAACCTCACCGTCATCGAGGGGGACGTGGAAGAAATGGCCTCGCGCCTGCCGGAGCCGGACCGGGTGTTCATCGGCGGCTGCGGCGGCCACATGAAGAACGTGATGGAAACCTGCCTCAAGCGCCTCAAGCGCGGCGGCATCATGTGCATCAACGCCGCCACCCTGGACGCCCTCACCGAGGTGCAGCAGGTGCTCAAGGAGCAGCGCCTGAAGCACGACATGGTGATCGTCAACATCTCCAAGACCGTGGAGCGCGGCGGCGTCGAGTACTTCGAGGGCCTCAATCCGGGCTATCTGATCACCACCGTCAAGGACTGATCCCGTGTTGCCAGCCGACCTGTCCGGCCCGTGGGCCCGTGTTTACGTGGTGGGGGCCGGGCCGGGCGCGCCGGATCTGATTACCGAGCGTGGCCGGCGTCTGCTCAACCACGCGGACCGTATCGTGTACGCCGGGTCGCTGGTCAACCCGGCGGTGCTGGCCCACGCCCCGGAAGGGGCCGAAATCCTGGACAGCGCCCAGATGGCGCTGCCGGAGATCGTGGCCGCGTTGGTGGACGGGTTCCGCCAGGGGATGCGGGTGGTGCGGCTGCATACCGGCGATCCCAGCATCTATGGTGCCCTCACCGAACAGTTGCGGGAACTGAACCGGGCCCAGGTGCCGTTCGAGATCGTTCCCGGCGTGCCGTCGGCCATGGCGGCCGCCGCCGCGCTGGGGGTGGAGTTCACCCTGCCGGAGGTGGCCCAGAGCGTCATCTTCACCCGCATGGAGGGGCGCACTCCGGTGCCGGATGGGGAAAAGCTGGCCGATCTGGCCGCCCACGGCACCACCCTGGTGCTGTTCCTGTCGGTGCAGATGATCCACAAGGTGGTGCCGGAACTGGCCGCCCACTATGCGCCGGACACCCCGGTGGCGGTGGTGTACAAGGCGTCCTGGCCCGAGCAGCAGGTGGTGCGCGGCACCCTGACCGACATTGTGGACAAGGTGCGCGCGGCGGGCATCAAGGCCACCGCGCTGATCGTGGTGGGGCAGGTGCTGGACGGGGCGGAAATCCCGGACGAGGCGTTCCGCGCCTCCAAGCTGTATGATCCGACCTTTGGCCACGGCTTCCGAAAGGCCGTGCGTCAGGCGGAAGGAAGCTGATGCGCGCACCGGTTGTTTTCTTCCTGACCGTCGCCCTGCTGGGGGCATTCACCCCCGCGCGGGCCGCCGAGCCGCAGCGGCAGTGGGCCGGTCAGACCCCCGTGGAACTGTTCGTAAACGTGGACGACATGTCCGCCCTGTGGCCATTCCGCGACAACGAGACCGGCGCGATTCCCAAACCGGGGGACGCGCAGTACGACGGCTACCGGGAGCGGTGGCAGGCGCTGGTGACCTCGGTGTTTGAGCAGTTGCGCCCCCGGGTGCCGCGCCAGTACAAAATCATCGCCGCCCGCACCGAGGAACTCACCGCGCCCCTGCGCATCGGCGTGTGGGTGGCCGACATGCAGACCAGTTGCAGCGCCCCCACCTACTACAAATATCTGTGGGTTCAGATCAATCAGCGGGAGCCGCTGTACGCCACCAACTGGGACGACCTGGGGGTACGCTCCGATGCGATCATCGACATGAACCTGCCCAAGGCCGAGCGTGATCGGGCCGATCTGGCCTCGTGGCTGGAGCTGTGGGGGCAGGTGCCCTACCTGCACGTGCGCCGTGCGGAGCCGGGCGAAGGGGCGCCCGCCGGGTCCGGTTCCGCCGCTCCGGCAGCGCCGGAGGCTGCTCCGGAAGGCCCCTGAAATGGCCCGCGCGCTGATGCTGTGCGGCACCGGTTCCCACGCCGGAAAGAGCCTGCTCACCGCCGCCGTGTGCCGCATCCTGCACCGCCGGGGGGTGAGCGTGGCGCCGTTCAAGGCGCAGAACATGTCCAACAACGCAGCGGTGGCCGACGGCGGTGAAATCGGCCGCGCCCAGGCGTTGCAGGCCCAGGCCGCCGGGCTGGCACCATCCGTCATCATGAACCCGATCCTGCTCAAACCGGTGGGCGAAATGCGCTCCCAGGTGGTGGAACTGGGGCAGGTGGTGGGCACCATGGACGTGCACGAGTGCCGGGATTACAAGCTCGCCCGCGGGCGCGATGCGGTGCGCCGCGCCTATGCGGAACTGGCCGCACAACACCACATCGTCGTCATCGAGGGGGCGGGCAGCCCCGCCGAGGTCAACCTGAAAAGCCACGACGTGGCCAACATGTGGATGGCCGAAGCCGCCGACGCCCGCGTGCTGCTGGTGGGCGACATCGACCGGGGCGGCGTGCTGGCCTCGCTGGCGGGCACCCTGGAACTGCTGGAGCCCCACGAAACGGCGCGCATCGCCGGATTCGTCATCAACAAGTTTCGCGGCGACGTGTCGCTGCTCACTCCGGGGCTGGAGATGCTCCGCGACCGCTACCACAAACCGACCTTCGGGGTGATTCCGTGGCTGGAACACACCCTGCCGGAGGAGGACGGGCTGGGGGTTCCCGCCCATGGGCATCCGTTTGGCCCCCGGCGGGTGAACGTGGCCGTGCTGCGCTTTCCGCGCATGGCCAACTTTACCGATTTCGATCCCCTCGGCGTGGAGCCGGACCTGGCCCTGCGCTACGTGGACCGGCCCGGCGACCTGGACGGGGCGGATCTGGTGATCCTGCCCGGCAGCAAGGCCACCCTGTCGGACCTGGCGTGGATGCGGGCGCGGGGGCTGGACGCCGCCGTGTGCGATTACGCACGGGCGGGGGGCGCGCTGCTCGGGGTGTGCGGCGGCTACCAGATGCTCGGCACGCGGGTGGCCGACCCCCACGGGGTGGAGGGGGGCGGCGAGGCGGACGGCCTGGGACTGCTGCCGGTGACCACCGTCATGAACCGCCGGAAACGGTGCACCCTGGCGGCCTTCACCCCCGCGCCCGGCGCCGGGCTGGGCACGGAGCCGGTGAGCGGGTACGAGATTCACATGGGGGAAACCCGCGCACAAGGGGGGGAGGCCCTGTTTGCCGACGCCCCGCCCGGCACCGGCATTCGCCACGGGCGGGTGTGGGGAGCCTATCTGCACGGCCTGCTGGACAACGACGCGGCCCGCCGCGCGCTGCTGGCGGAACTGCGCGCGCAACGGGGATTGCCGGAACCGCCGCCGGTTTCCTTCCGGGATACGGTGAACCGCTCGCTGGATGCGCTGGCGGACGGGGTGGAAAAGCACCTGGACATGGAGGCCATCCTTGCCCTCCCTTGAGTTTATGGCCACCGCTCCGGCGGTGCTGGCGCTGGCGGTGGCGCTGGATCTGCTGCTGGGCGACCCGCCCGGCTGGCCCCATCCGGTACGCCTGATGGGGGCGCTCATCACCCGGTGGGAACGGGCCACCCGGCGCGTCTCCACCCGGCCCGGCTGGTTGCGGGCCAGCGGCGTGTGCATGGCCGTGGCCCTGCCGCTGCTGGCCTGGGGGGCCACCGGCGGCCTGCTGGCGCTGGCGGAACGGGTTTCCCCGTGGCTGGCGTTTTCGGTTTCGGTCTATCTGGCCTATACCTGCCTGTCCCTGGCCGGACTGGGGCGCATGGTGCGTCAGGTGGGGGTGAGTCTGGCGGCGGGGGATCTGCCCGGCGCCCGCGCCCGGGTGGCGCACATCGTGGGGCGCGACACGGCGCAACTGGACGTCCCCGGCGTGGCGGCGGCGGCGGTGGAGTCGGCGGCGGAAAATGCCTCCGACGGCTTCGTGGCGCCGCTGCTGTTTCTGGCCCTTGGCGGCCCGGCCCTGGGGCTGGCCTACAAGGCGGTCAACACCGCCGATTCCATGGTCGGCTACCGCAACGAGCGGTATCGGGACTTCGGCTGGGGCCCGGCCCGGCTGGACGATGTGGCCAACTGGGTTCCGGCCCGCCTCACCTGCCTGCTGCTGGGGGCGGCGGCGGGGCTGGTGGGCAGGAACCCCCTGCGCGCCCTGGCCACCGCCTGGCGTGATGCCCGCCGCCACGCCAGCCCCAACGCGGGCTGGCCGGAGGCGGCGGTGGCCGGTGCCCTGGGGGTGGCGCTGGGGGGCGAGGCCCACTACGGCGGACAACGGCACGCCCGCCCGGTGCTGGGCAGCGGGGAGGCCCCCGGTGCCGCCCACGTGGCGCAGGCGGTGCGCCTGCTGTGGATCGCCGGCGGGCTGGCCGCCGTGCTGGCCATTGCTGTGCGGGGCGTCCTGTGACCGGCCCCCATCGGCACGGGGGCGATCTGGCGGGATTGGCCCGCACCCTGGAACTGCCCGCCGATTGCCACGACTTTTCCGTCAACACCCACCCCTTTGGTCCCCATCCCGGCGCCGCCGCCGCCGCCCGCAAGGCGCTGGACCACATGGAACGCTATCCTGATCCCGCCGCCGAATCCCTGCGCGCCGCCATTGCCGCCGCCCACGGGCTGCCGGAAGCCTGCATCGTCCCCGGCAACGGCGCGGCGGAACTGATCGACCTGCTGCCCCGCGCCCTGGGCGTGACCCGCGCCCTGGTGGTGACCCCGGCCTTCGGCGAATACCGCGATGCGGTGGCGCGGGCCGGGGGGGCGGTGATCCCGGTGGCGCGGGAGCGGATCGATTCCTTTCCCACCGGCGCGGTGGTGGCGGCCATAGCCCGCCATCGGCCCCAGGCGGTGTTCGTGTGCTCCCCCAACAACCCCACCGGGGAGCGGCTGGCCGATGCGGACTTCCAGGCCGTGCATGCCGCCTGCGGCGAGTCCACCCTGCTGGTGCTGGACGAGGCGTTTGTGGAGTATTCCGGTGGCTCCCGCATGGATGAGGTGACAAAACTGCCAAATCTGGTGGTGCTGCGCTCCCTCACCAAGTTTTTTGGTCTGGCCGGGTTGCGGGTCGGGTATCTGGCGGCGGCGCCGCCGGTGGCCGGGCGGGTGGCGGCCCTGCGTCCCCCGTGGACCGTGAACGGCCCGGCCGCCGCCGCCGGGATGGCCTGTCTGGCCGATCCGGACTACGTGGACGCCCAGCGGCAGCGGGTGGTGGCGCTGCGCCAGCCGTTTGCCGATGCCCTGTCCGCCCTGGGGCTGGCGCCGTTACCGTCGGACGCCAATTTCCTGCTCTGCCGCCTGCCGGAGGGGGTGTCCGCCGACCACCTGTTCCCGGCCCTGGCGCGGGACGGGTTCGTGGTGCGCCACTGCGGCTCTTTCGGGCTGGGGGACCGCTACATCCGCCTGCGGGTGCATCGCCCGGAGGTGAACGCGGCCTTCATCAAGACCCTGGCGCGGCATCTGCCGTGCTCCTGAGCCGTTTCCTTTGGTAAAATGGACCCCATGCGTAACTGGCTGATCCGATGTGTGGCCGTGGTGGCCCTGGTATTCCCGCTCCCGGCGCTGGCCGCCGATGGCGCGGCCCTGTTCAGGCAGAACGGCTGCGGTGATTGCCATGCGGTGACCCGGCCCGCCACCCCGGCCCCCACCGGAGCGGAACGGGTGCTGCCCAAGGGGCCGCCCCTGTGGTTTGCCGGCAGCAAGCTGAAACCCGGATGGCTGGCCGCCTGGCTGGAGAATCCGGTGCCGGTGCGCGGCCTGCGCTATGACGTGATCGTGCCGGACACCCGGCGCCCCCCCCATCCGGCGGTACCAAAAGCCGAGGCCGCGGCCATTGCTAACTGGCTGGGCGGCCTTACCGATTCCGCCCTGCGCCGGGGCGTGATTCCGGAGGAACCCCCCTCCCGGCGCGACATGTTGCAGGGACGCATCCTGTTTTCCAAGGAGCAGCAGTGCTTCGCCTGCCACCGCATCGTCACCCGCCACGGGGATCCGGTGGGCGGCTCCAGCGGGCCCGACCTGTCCGGCATGGCCACCCGGCTGCAACCGGACTGGGTATACGCCTACCTGACCGATCCCCTGCGCTACGAGCCCAACAGCCGCATGCCCCTGTACCGGGGAACCGACTTCGAGGGGTATTCCGACGCCCAGTTCGTCTCGCTGGTGCGCTATCTGATCAGCATCGGGGAGGCCAAACCATGAGGTGGGGCGTGCTGCTGGCCATTCTGTTCGCCCACGGGACCGCGCTGGCGGCGGATGCCGGTTCCCGGGTGGAAACCAATTACATGTTCTTCTGCGCCCAGTGCCACGGGGAAAAAGGGGACGGCAAGGGGCTAAACGCCCAGCCCTTCATGGAAGCCCCCCCCGCCACCCTGAGCGACCCGGATTTCATGGGCAAGTTCACCGATGAGCAGATCTTCCGCACCCTCACCTTCGGCGGCCCGGTGAACAACCTGTCCTCCCTCATGCCCCCCTGGGGCAACCGGCTCACCCCCGAGGAACGCTGGGAACTGATCCACTACATCCGCGCCCTCTGCCAATGCAAAGGCCCCGGCGGCGGGCACGGCCCGTAACGGTATCCGAATGGCGGGCACGGCCGATGGAAGGGGAACAGGCCTCCACCATGCGCCCCGCACGGGGGTTCCCGTTCCAGCCATATCGTCACGACGGGCACGGCGGGCACGGCCCGCAGCGGTATCCGAATGGCGGGCACGGCCCGCAGCGGTATCCGAATGGGGCACCGGCCCATGGAAGGGGAACAGGCCTCCACCATGCGACCGGCACGGGGGTTCCCGTTCCAGCCATATCGTCACGGCGGGGACAGGTCGGAAAGCCCCTCCACACTCATAAATTCCGGGTGCGGCGCCGCCCCGTGCATGGAGTTGGGGCGGCTGATGTAGACCAGGTGTTCCAGGCCGTACGCCTGGGCCGATTTCAGGTTGGTGGCGGAATCCTCCACCAGCACCGTGCGCGCCGGATCGAAATCGAGCCGCTTCCGCAACCGCTCCCACAGGGCGCGGGACTCCTTGCCCGCCCCCAGTTCAAAGGTGGAAATCACCTCATCCAGAAGCGGCGCCAGACGGGTTACCGCCATCTTCAGGCGCAGCGTTTTGGGGTGGGCGTTGGTCAGCAGGATGCTGCGGCACCCGCGCTGCCGGACCCGCTGCAAAAAATCGCGCACCCCCGGGTGCTCCACGATGCCGTGGGCCACGCGCACCTTGATCGAGGCCACGTCGAACCCCAGCCGCCGGCTCCAGTAATCCACGTCATACCACTCCATGGAGCCCTCCCGCTCCCGGTACATGGCAATCAGCTTCTCCCGCGCCGCCGCCGGCTCCATACCGTGCACCGCGGCATAGCGGTCCGGCAGCTCCTCATGCCAGAAACGGTGGTCGAAGGCCAGGTCCAGCAGAACACCGTCCATGTCCAGCAATACCGTGTCGATGTGGTTCCAGTCGAGCATGGAGCGGACGGTAACGGCTTTTCTCCCCGTGCGCAACCGGCCGCGGGGAAACGTGGTAACCCGTTGGTAACGGCGGGCCGTGGCGAAGGGGTTTATGGCGGTAATTTCCTGCACACTTCACCCCGCGCGGGTGGGTACCCATGGGCTAAATGTGGGAAAGAAAATTCCCAAATCACCAGAACGGTAGCGCGCCCGTGCGGCGATAAATCCCCCCGATTTTTTTAATAAACAGTGCACATTCCTGAAAATCCAACACATTGGATGGATAGGTAAAAATGCTTACCGTGGCTTGCGGTACAGAAATTGCTGACTACGTACGTAACCACAGGTGTGCGCGTACTTCCGCGAAAACAATCGACCGGGGAGTCGGAGGGGGACGGGGAAGTGCATGGTGGGTTCGGGAAGGTGGCCGGAGTGCGGGGAAGACGGTGTGACCTGAATGCGCGTCGGAAAACGCGCACAAGGAGTGTTCGGATGTCAGGGATTGTCAGAAAACAGCTCGCCGGTGTGCGGCGACGGGCATGGATGGCGGTGGGGACCGCCCTGGTGACGGCAGCGGCCATGCTGGGGGCGCCTGTCCTCGCACAGGCCCAGTCCACGTCGCCGCCGCGTACCGGCCAGACCGTGTGCACCGACACCGCGGGGGTGCGCATCGCCTGTCTCCTCACCGGGCAGGACGGCGAGTACAAGGCGGGGGTGCACTGGCCGCTGCTGCGCTTCACCGACAACCTGGACGGCACCATCACCGACGGCCTCACCGGCCTCATGTGGATCGGTGACGGCAACCTGATGGCCACCCAGAACCCCGCCTTCGATCTGGACGGAACCCCCGGTGACGGCGCGGTGTTCTGGCAGACCGCCCTCAACTATGTGGCGGACCTGAACCTGATTGCCTATCTCGGTTACACCGACTGGCGGCTGCCCAACCGCAAGGAACTGATCTACCTGCTCACCATGAACAACCCGCTGGTGAGCTATCCGTTCGCCAATCGGCACCTGGACCAGTGGACCTCCTCCACCGATGCGGCCCTGGCCACCTCCGCCTGGGCCGGATACCAGTCCAACCTGATTGCCATTCAGCCGGCGGACAAGGCCACCCAGACCCTGCACGTGTGGCCGGTGCGTTCCACCGGCGTGCCGGGTGTGGTGGTGGTTCCGGTGACGGGCCAGCAAACCTGCTACAACAAAAACGGCGCGGTAATCTCCTGCGGAAATTCCGGGCAGGACGGGGCCACCAAGACCGGCGCCACCGGTCCCAGCCCCCGCTATCTCGACCAGTCCAACGGAACGGTGAACGATGCCTTTTCCGGGCTTTCCTGGACCAAGGACACCAACCTGATGCTCACTCGCGACCCCGTCTTCGACACGGTCGGGCTGGTGGACGGGCTGGTGACCTGGCAGATGGCCCTCAACTACGTGGCGCTGCTGAACCAGCAGGCCTATCTGGGAAATGTGGACTGGCGCCTGCCCAACTACATTGAACTGGACAGCCTGGTGGATGCGGAGTTGTCCTCTCCGTCCCTCTCCGGCGGGAGTCCGTTCACCAATGTTGCGGCGGGGAACGGCCAGCGGTGGAGTTCCACCAGCGCGGCCGGGTATCTGGGCGCCTGGTCCATGGACCACAACACCGGCAGCATGGTGGGCGCGCTCAAGACCGGGGTGGCCGCCGTATGGCCCGTGCGCGGCGGCATCGTGACGCCGAATACCCTGCCGGTGCTCAGCCCGGTCACCCCGCCGGTGGCGGACGAGGGCACCCAGCTTGACGTGCCGCTGCTGGCCAGCGACGCGGACAACGACATCGTCACCTTCGCCAGCCCGGACCTGCCCGTGCAGTGCGGAATCCTGAACATGGGGAACAACAGCGCGCTGCTCTCCTGCGCGTGGGATTACCTGTCGGCGGGCGCCTATCCGATGACCATCGTGGTGGACGATTCCAACGGCGGGGTTGCCACCCAGGCCGTGACCATCACCGTGAACAACGTCAACCAGCCGCCGGTGCTGGCGCCCATCGGGGCCCGCAACACCGCCGAGGGCGCCCCGTACACGCTGACCATCACCGCCTCGGACGGGGACGCGGATCCGCTCACCCTCACCGCCCTGAACGTTCCGGCGCCCCTGTGTGCCTTCACCGACAACGGCGACACCACCGCCACCCTGACCTGTTCGCCGGGATACACGGACGCGGGGGTTTACCCGATGACCGTCACGGTGACCGATCCGGGCCTGCTGGCGGCCTCCGAAACCTTCT
>JAOUMB010000004.1 GCA_029881725.1 Nitrospirota bacterium | reverse complement strand
CCGGAGACGACGGCTACCGGCGGCTGGTGGTCACCCGCGGTGCCGGTCCGCTGGGCATCGACCCGCGCGGATGCACCACGCCGGGGTTGTTCATCATTGCCGACCACCTGACCATGGCCGGGCAGGAGGCGAGGGAGCAGGGGGCGCGGGTGATCATCGCCGCCACCCGCAAGCCGGCTCTGGACGGGCTCGACCCGCGCATCAAGCACCTCAATTACCTGACCCACATCATGGCCCGCATGGAGGCCAATCATGCCGGGGCGGACGAGGCCGTGCTGCTTAACCAGCAGGGCCGGGTGGCGGAAGGGGCGGCGCAGAATGTGTTCGTGGTCCGGGGGGGCGAACTGCTCACCCCGCCTCTGGTGGACGGCGCGCTGGGCGGGATCACCCGTCAGGTGGTGCTGGAACTGGCTGCTGCGGCGGCCATCCCGGCCCGCGAGGCGTCGCTCACCCCCTTTGACCTGTATACGGCCGACGAGTGCTTTCTCACCGGCACCGGCACCGAGTTGCTGGCGGTGTCCCAGGTGGACGGGCGTCGCCTGCGCCATTGCCCCGGACCCGTATTTCGGGAATTATACAAACGCTTTCGGGAGTGCGTCGGCACGGAGTAGCCGAATCCGGTTTCATCGTGTGGGGCGTTGGTCAGGGGCTGGATGCCCATTCGAGGAGTGCGCCTATCATGAAAATCGTCGCCATTTGCGGCAGCCTGCGTGCCGGATCATCCAATCTCGCCCTGTTGCGCGCCGCCGCCGATGAGGCGCCAAACGGAGTGGAGGTGACGATTTTCGATTCAGTGGGCGGCCTGCCCCTGTTCAGCCCCGACCTGGATGGGGACCACGTTCCGCCCCCGGTTCCGGTTGCCCGTTTTCGGACGCTGCTGGACGGGGCGGACGGGGTGCTCATTGCCAGTCCGGAATATGCCCACGGGGTGCCGGGAGCGCTCAAGAACGCGCTGGACTGGGTGGTGTCCACCAGTGGCGTGGTGGACAAGCCGGTGGCGCTGATCAATGCAGCCCCTGGGGGCGGTGAGCAGGTGCAGGCGTGCCTGACCCGCACCCTGACCGTCATGGCCGCGCGGGTGTTGGTGGAGGTGTCCCTGCTGGTGCCGGGGGCGCGTCAGATGATGGATGCGGACGGGGCGATTGCCAACCCGGAGGTGCGCCGCCAACTGCGTGCGGTGCTGGAGGGGATGGCCGCGGCCGTGCCCTGCTAGCCGGAGTCCGCAATGGCCTTGCGCAGCCGTCGGTCCCGTTTTAAAAACCACTCGCGGCGCATGGCCTCGGAGCGGGTGGCATACCGCTCCGCGTAGAGCAGTTCCCACTGATGGCCACGGGTGGCCTTGGCCCCGGTGCTGGTGTTGTGCCGTGCCAGCCGTTGCTCCAGATCGACGGTCCATCCCACATAGGTGCGGCGTGTGGTACTGCCGGAGGCGTGGGGGGTGGTGCCGATGACATACACGAATGCCCACTTCGCCGGGACGCGGTGAAATGCGCTTGAGCCGTGGGTGCCGCCGGAGGGGTTCCCGCAGGCGGATGACGTGGCTGTGGACGGGGCGGAATCGGGAGAGGAAACCGGTGGGGTGGGTGCGGTGGAGGATGCCATGGGGGCATTAAACAACAAAGGCTTGCGCCGTTTCCAGCGCAAGCCTTTGCCCATTGCGTTCCAGACATACAGCCCCTCGCGGGAGCGCCGGAGCGTTCCCCGAAGGCGGGCCTGTCTGTGGATGCGGTCCCCGCGCGAGCGGGTTACCGGCGTCGCTTAGTAGCGACGGCCGCCGCCACCACCACCGCCACGGTGACCACCACCGCCGCCGCCACGCTCGGCGCGCGGACGGGCTTCGTTCACGGTCAGGGGACGGCCATTGACCTCCTTACCGTTCAGGCCTTCGATCGCGGCGCGGCCTTCGGCGTCATCGGACATCTCCACAAAGCCGAAACCGCGGGAGCGGCCGGTTTCACGGTCCATGATGACCGATGCGGAGGACACTTCGCCAAAGCTCTCAAACGCTTCGCGCAGTTCGTGGTCGGTGGTTTGGTAGGACAGGTTGCCAACAAAAAGATTCATCGATTCACTCTCAGATCAACAAGTGGGTCACGGGCACCCGGTTTTTTCCAACAATCCAATACCCGCAGCTTGACGAAGGTCGGCACCTGCCGCTGCACTCGTGGTGTGGCGAATCAAGACATTCGTTTTTTCAGGGAAATGTACGAAGGTGAGAGACTCGGCCTCTCCTGCTATGAGTAGGATTGAGATTCAACCATAGCATGGTTCGGTCTCATGTTGACAGGGAAAACAAATTATTTTTTTTGTGAATGAAAACGGCCTCCATTCACCCCCGGCCCCAGTGCCTCACCGCCAGGATGACTGCCGCCAGCAGGGCGGCCCACAGGGCGATTACCAGCGCCGCACCCAGCCACCCCAGCGGACCGCTTTGCGCCGCCGACTCCTCCCGCTCCGCCCGCGCCCGGCATTCGGCGAGCACCGGTTCGGGGATCAGGCGCACGGCCAGGTACATGCCGAGCATCAATATCAGCAGGTCGTCCAGATAGCCGAGCACGGGGATGAAGTCGGGAATCGGGTCGATGGGGCTGATGATCAGGGCCAGCACCAGCGCAAGAACCGCCCTGGCGTACCACGGGGTGCGCGGATCGCGAAAGGCCAGCCATAGGGCGCGGGCGTGGGTTTTGAGATGGGTGAGGCGATTTGAAATCGTTGCGGGGGACATGGGTTGACGGTAACAAGAGAGCGGGACGCGTACAAGGGGAAGGGGCTGGCGGCCAACTTGCCGTTGCAATTGGGGGTCACACGATGTCCCGTGACTCAATCCGGGGTCATCCGACCGACCCCTCACCCATCAGCGCCTGCGGCAGCGCCCTGCGCGCCTAAGCAGGCGTGCGCAAATGCTCCAGCAGGCTGTCCGTGTCCACCATGTTCTTGTGCAGTCCCAGCGCCTTCGGTTCCAGGCCCAGGGCCAGGCCGACAAGCTGGGGCAGGTGCAGGATGGGCATGCCGATGTCGCGGCCCATCTCGGCCTCGGCCTTTTCCTGATACAGGTCCAGGTTCATGTGGCACAGGGGGCAGGGGGTGACCAGACAGTCGGCGCCGTTGCCTTTGGCCTCCAGCAGGTTGTTGCCCACCATCTGCATGGCGGTGGATTCCTGCTCCAGCACGATGGGGAACCCGCAGCACTTGGTGCGGCCGGAGTAATCCACCGGCTGGGCCCCCAGGGAGCGGATCACCTGCTCCAGGCTCTTGGGGTTGTAGGGGTCGTCAAAACCCAGGTATTCCGACGGGCGCAGCATGTAGCAGCCATAAAATGGCCCCACGCGCAGGCCGGTGAGCGGACGGACGACCCGTTCCTCCAGCCGTTTCAGGCCGTAATCCTGAATCAGCATCCACAAAAAATGCTTGGGGGAAATGGTGGCGTCGTAGGGGCCGCCGGAATCGGTGATCACCCCGTTGATGCGCTCGCGCACCTCCGGGTTTTTGAGCTCGTAATTGGCGCGCGACAGCACCCCCTGACAGGTGCCGCACACGGTCAGCATGTCCACGCCCATCTGCTCCGCCAGGGACAGGTTGCGGGCGTTCATGGCCAGTTGGGTGTCCGGCTCCAACTCGCCGATGACCCCGGCGCCGCAGCAGGAGGCGGCCTTCAGTTCCACCAGTTCGATGTCCAGCGCCGCAGCCACCGCCAGGGTGGATTCGTGCAATTCCGGGCACACGCCCTTGGCGGCGCAGCCGGTGTAATAGGCGTACTTGAACTTCATTTTCGCTCTCCCGCCCCGCTTTTGAATCCCTTGCGCCGTGCCCCGCCCTTGCGCGCCAGAATGCGCCGCACCTGGTTCACGCCGGGGATCGGCCAGTGCCACGGGATCGGCAGTTTGCCCTTCTTGAACATGCGGATCGCCAGCGGCACCACCGGCAGCAGGGCAAAGGGGTTGTAGCCCTTCATCTTGGCCGGCATGCGCCCTTCGTTGAGGCGTCCCTCCTGCTTCACGATGGCGATAAAGTCGGTGATGTGCTTGCTGCCGATGGTCGGCGGCAGGCGGGCCTCAATGGCCTCCCGGCGCAGGTTGACGATGGCCTCCATGGGCTTCACGTCCTTGGGGCACGCCTCCACGCACTGGTTGCAGCGGGTGCAGTCCCAGTATCCACCCGATTGGGCCAGCTGCACCAGCCGCCCCACCGGATTGGTGTCCCGCGGGTCGGCCACCACCCGGTAGGCCTTGGCCAGCGCCGCCGGTCCCAGAAAACCGCCATCCACGTGGGCCACTTCGCAGGCGGAATAGCAGCTCATGCACATGATGCACCGGGAGGTGTCGTCCATCTCCTCCGCCGCTTCCTGCGGCATCAGGGTTTCCCGCTCCACCGGCCATTCCGGTTCCACCCGGTTGTTCACCCACGGCTCCACCGCGCGGATGCGCTGCCAGAAGGGGGTCAACTCAATGGCCAGATCGCGCAGCACCGGCAGGTTGGCCAGCGGCTGCACGCGGATGCGCCCGTGCCGTTCCAGCTCCTTGATCGCCAGGGTGTCGCAGGCCAGCCCGGAGCGGCCGTTGATGCGCATGGCGCAGGAGCCGCAAATGGCGCTGCGGCAGGAGCGGCGGAAGGTGACCGAGCCGTCCTCCTGATTCTTGATGGCGATCAGCGCGTCCAGCACCGTGGTGTGGTGCGGAACCTCGACGCGGTAGGTTTCGAAGTGGGGCTTCTCGCCTTCGCCGGGGCAGGAACGTTCGATTTCGATTTCGATGCGCATGGTCTATCCCCTAGTACTTCCGTTCCTGCGGTTCATATTTGGTGAACCGCACCGGGGCGTGATCCAGCCGGGGGCCGTCCTCGCCGGGCAGGGCCAGGGTGTGTTTCATCCATGATGTGTCGTTGCGGGTGGTGAAATCCTTGCGGAAGTGCGCCCCGCGGGATTCCTCGCGGGCCAGGGCCCCGGCGATGATGGTCTGCGCCAGGTCGATGATGTGCAGCAGTTCCAGCGCCTCGGTAAGGTCGGTATTGAAGGTGCGGCTCTTGTCCATCACCCACAGGTTAGCGGAGCGTTGCAGGATGTCTACTCCCCTTTTCCGCGCGTGTTCCAGCCCGGCCCGGTCGCGGAACACGCCCACGTCCCGGTTCATCACCGTGCCCAGTTCCTCGCGCAGGGCCCAGCCCCGTTCCCCTTCGGGACGGTTCACCAGTGCGGCGATGCGCACCTCCTCGCGGGCCGCGTGGGCGGCGGAGGCGCTGCCCAGGGGGCGGCCCGAAATGAATCCATCCACAAACGCGCCGGTGCGGCGGCCGAACACGATGGTTTCCAGCAGGGAGTTGCCCCCCAGCCGGTTGGCCCCGTGCACGCTCACGCAGGAGCACTCGCCACAGGCGAACAGCCCCTCCATGGGGGTCTGGCCGTTGTGATCCGCCTGGATGCCGCCCATGGAATAGTGGGCGCCGGGGCGCACCGGAATCGGCACCTCGATGGGGTCGGTGCCGGCAAACTTGATGGCCAGGTCGCGGATTTGTGGCAGCCGTTCCAGAATCTTTTCGCGCCCCAGGTGGCGCAGGTCGAGCAGCACGCAGCCGTCCACCCCGCGCCCCTCGTTGATCTCGGTCTGCTCCGCGCGGCTCACCACGTCGCGGCTGGCCAGTTCCATGGCGTTGGGGGCGTAGGTTTTCATGAACCGTTCGCCGTGGGCGTTGATCAGGGTGCCACCCTCGCCGCGGCTGCCTTCGGTGATCAGCACCCCGTTGCTTTTGAGCGTGGTGGGGTGAAATTGCACGAACTCCATGTCCATCAGCGGCGCACCGGCCCGATAGGCCACCGCCATGCCGTCGCCGGTGTTGACCAGCCCGTTGGAACTGGTGCGATACACCCGGCCGTAGCCGCCCGTGGCCAGGATCACCGCCTTGGCGCGCAGGGTCACCACCTGGCCGGTGGGAATGTCCAGGGCGACGATGCCCCGGCATACTCCATCCTCCACCACCAGACTGAGCAGGAACCACTCCTCGTAGACCTTCACCCCGCGCTTCATCACTCGTTCATACATGGCGTGCAGCAGGGCGTGACCGGTCCGGTCGGCGGCGTAGCAGGTGCGCGGGTAGCCGGCTCCGCCAAAGGGGCGCTGGGCGATGCGTTCATCCTCGGCGCGGGAGAAAATCACCCCCCAGTGTTCCATCTGGCGAATGTCGGAAGGGGCCTCCCGGCACATGATCTCGATGGCGTCCTGGTCACCCAGGTAGTCGGAGCCCTTCACCGTGTCGAAGGCGTGGTTCTCCCACGGGTCTTCCTCGCGCAGGGCGGCGTTGATGCCCCCCTGGGCGGCGCCCGAGTGGGAGCGCACCGGATGCACCTTGGAGACCACCGCCACGTCCACGCCGGGGCCCAGCTCCAGCGCCGCGCGCATGCCCGCAAGGCCCGCGCCGACGATCACCACGTCGTGGGTGAGCATGGTCATGATGCCGCTCCCGCCGGACGCAATCCGGCGCTCGAATTTCTGGATGTATCAGCGCACGAATCCGTGTGCACGGTGTGTCCCTCTCCATGTAGTGCCGCGGCAAGCGGCGATAGCCCCCTTTCGGTTCCCCGGGGGCATGGGGATTAGAGCGCCTTTTGGGCAATTACTGCGGCATGTCCTCCGGCAGTGGCCGGTCGCGTCCCAGCAGCCGGTCGATGGCGGCCTGTCCGAACAGTCTGAATCCGCGCAGGGCCTCGGGCGGATGTCCGGCCACGCACACGATCGGCTTGTTGTTTCCGGAGAGGCCCATGATGAGCGGCCGGCCCGATTTCATCGGCACGCCGTCCACCAGCAGGGTGCCCACCTCGCGCAGCAGGTCGGATACAAAATCCCGTCCGCCCACGGCGGTGCCGCCCGCGATCACCACCATGTCGGATGTTTGCAGTGCGGCGTTGACCGCCTCCACGCATTTTTTAAAATCGTCCTTCATGATGCCGCCCGCCACCGGCACGCCGCCCGCCTGGGCAATGGCGGCGGCCAGCATGGGGGTGTTGGAATCGCGGATGATGCCGGGGCGCATGGCGTCGGTGAACGGCACCACCTCGTCGCCGGAGGCGAACAGGGTGACCGTGGGCGCCTTGGCGACCGCCACCTTGCCGATGCCCTGGGCGGCGATGACGCCGATTTCGTCCGGACCCAGCACGGTTCCGGCGGCGGCCACGGTGGCCCCCTGCGCCATGTCGCAGCCGATTTCCTCAATAAAGAAGCGCGGCGGGAACGGGCGAACGACGGTGATGGTGTTGCCGTCCCGTTTGGCCTCCCACATGCGGGCCACGGACACCGGGCCGTCGGGCATCAGGCTGCCGCAGGCCACCTCCACCGCCTCGCCGGGCTGCATGGCCGGAAAGGTGTCGTCTCCCGGCATGCAGGCACCCACCACCTTGAACGACCGGGGAGATTCCTCGGATGCCCCCTGGGTGCTGGCGGCGTGCACCACGAAGCCTTCGGCGATGGCGCGTGGGTAGGGTGGCGCGGCCTCGGGGGCGGTCACGTCCGCCGCCAGGGTGCGGCCGAGGGCATCGGCCAGGCCGACCTGCTCGGCGGCGGTGGCACGCAACGGCACGGCGGCGGCAAATTTTTGTTGGGCAACAACCAGCGGGGAGGGTTCGCTCACGGGAATCCTTGTGTGTGAAGCCGGATCGGCTCGAAAAACAGGGGCGGGCAAGGACAATCCCCCCCGCTGGGATTCATTTTAGCCCAATCCCGGCTGCTGTCACGGGTTTAGATCGCCGCGCGGGCGCCGGGCCGCGCTGGCCGGAAGATGCCGGCCGGCGGCGGCCGGCCCGTGGGGTGCCCGGTTTCGAGGCCCCGTCGCTTGACGCTTCCGCCTCCCCTGACCACAATCGCCCCCATGAGCGGGCAATCCAAAAAAGCGGTGGTGCTCCTGTCCGGCGGGCTGGATTCCGCCACGGTGCTGGCCATGGCGCGGGAGCAGGGATTTACCAGTTACGCCATCAGTTTCGACTACGGGCAGCGGCACCGGGTGGAACTGGAAGCGTCCGTTGCGGTGGCGAAGGCCGGTGGCGCGGCGGGGCATGTGACGGTCCCGGTCGGGCTGGACATCCTCGGCGGCAGTGCTCTCACCGCCGCCATCGACGTGCCCAAGGGGCGCGAGGCCGACCAGATGGGGGCGGACATTCCGGTCACTTACGTGCCCGCGCGCAATACGGTGTTTTTGTCCCTGGCGCTGGGCTATGCGGAGGTGCTGGGGGCGCGGGATATTTTCATCGGCGCCAACGCGCTGGACTATTCCGGCTATCCCGATTGCCGGCCGGAATACATCGCGGCCTTCGAGCGGCTGGCCAATCTGGCCACCAGGGCCGGGGTGGAGGGGCGGCCGTTCACGATTCACGCCCCGCTGATTCACATGAGCAAGGCGGAGATCATCCGGGAAGGGGTGCGGCTGGGGGTGGATTATGCGATTACCCGCAGTTGTTACGACCCGGATGAGGCGGGGCGGGCGTGCGGGGAGTGTGACTCGTGTATTTTACGCAGGAAGGGATTTGCGGAGGCGGGAGTGGGGGACCCTACCGTTTACGAATAACGGTGGAAGATGGGGAGTACAAAATGAGCGCGAGTCCGGATACCGAAAACCCGGCCAGCCGGTGGAAACCGCGCAGCGCGTGGGTGGCGGGGTTTCTTTCATTCTTCTTTGTGGGTGTGGGGCACGTTTATGTGGGCCGGGGCCGCACCGGCCTGTTCCTGATGTTAGTGCCCCCTGCCGTGCTGCTGGCGGCCATGTGGACGCTGGTCGCGTTGGACGGCCCCTTGATTCCGGTGGTGTTCGGTTATTTTGTGCTGAGCGTAGCCGTCTGGCTGGGGCAAATGGTGTGGGCGGTGCGCATCGCGCTGCGCGAGGGGGAGGAATACTGCATCGGGCCGTGGAACCGCCCGGCGGTATATCTGGGGGTGATTCTGCTTTCGGTTACTGCCAGTATGGCGCAGAGTTTGGGGGAGGCTCAGGGGGTCCCCCCATACAGGGTCTCCAGCGGCTCCATGCTACCCGCGCTGGAGATCGGCGATCACGTGTTGGTGGTCCGCTTTACGGAGCGCGACACCCATCCGCAGCGGGGGGACGTGATCATTTTTGCCTACCCGGAGGACCGCACCAAGGCCTTCATCAAACGGGTGATTGGCATGCCCGGCGACACGCTGGAAATCCGTGAAAAGGTGGTGTACCTGAACGGCGAGCCGTACCGGATTCCACAGGAGCAGCATCTGGACCCACGCACCCTATCGGCGGACCAGAACCCCCGGGATTTCATGTCCATGGTGAGGGTACCGGAAGGACACTACTTTGTGATGGGAGACAACCGGGACCACGCGCTGGACAGCCGGTTTTGGGGATTTTTGCCCCACGAGGATGTTCGGGGTCGTGCGCGGGTGATTCACTGGTCGCTCGGCCCGAATGGGGTGCGGTGGGATCGGGTGGGGATGGCGGTGGAGTGAGGGGGGCCAAATCCGGCCTGCCGCAGGTTGGCCAGCGCATCGTGCGGCCCAATGTCCACCGGCGTTGTCGGGCATCGCTCCGTCCCGAACTGACCTGGGATAACGGGTGACGTTTCAGGATGCCTGCGAGCCGCTGCGCACGGGCGAGCCGTCCTGCCCCCCCCCGTGCGCGCCGTGCCGGCGCCCCCGTCAGTGGTGGCCGTGGGCCGACCCTTGGGGGTGGGCCAGGTATTCCGGCTCGCCCGCAAGGCCCACGAAGATCAGCGGATCCTCCAGCGCCACATCCAGCACATCCACCGCATCCATGCCCGTGCCGTAGCGGGTGTTCAACGCATCGATGAAGGCGTTCGCCAACACCGCGTGGGCGGTGTTGGTGGGGTGAATGCCATCCAGGGTGAACAGGCCGCCCAGGAAGTCGGTGGTCAACACCTGGCCGCCCACCGCATACCCGTTGGCGTCGATGTCGTTCATCAGGCCGTTCACGTCCACCAGGGTGGAGCCGGTGGCGGTGGCCATGGCCGCAATATGGGCATTCATGGCCGACGTGGCGGCCTGCACCGTGGCCAGTTCAGCGGCATCCACCACCGCCTCGTCCGGCAGGGCCAGACCGGCACCCATGAAGGCGCCCGCCAGTCCCAGGCCAAGCGGGTTCAGGTAGTCTCCCGCGCCGATGCCCAGCACCGCGGACACGGCGGGAATCTGGCTTCCGGGGGGCAGCCCGTAGGCCGCCTCGATCGCCGCCGCCACCCGGGCCACCACCTGTTCGGCGGGGGTCAGGAACGGAATCACCGTGATGTCCACCAGATTGGCCACCGCCACGCGCGCCCCGGTCGTGGCCAACGCCCCCAGCAGCATGGTGTACGGGGGGGCGAATGCCGCCGGATCGGTGAGCGCATCCAGCTTGCCGGTAACCGCCACCCACAGCACATCATTGCCGCCGATCCACAGCAGCAGGGTGTCCGGGTCCAGCGCCATGGCGCGCTCCACCTGGCTCATGGGCAGCAGGTTCGGGTCGCCCAGCACCCGGTTGGTCCATACGTTGAGCAGGGCATAGTCGGCTGGATAGAGGGCGGCGTTCTCCGCGTCCGTCAGCATGTTCGGGCGCAGCCCCAGCGCCGCCAGCACCGTGTGCCCCGGCACCGCCAGGTTGTGTACCGTGGTGTCGGCCTTGGCATGGTGGGTGCCCTCGTGTCGGCCACCCCGGTCCCACCCGTCGTGCCGGCCCCGGCTCCACCCCTCATGGCGGCCGTTGTCCAGTTCCGTCCACGCCTCGATGCGCGGGGGGAAGGTGCCGTCCGGCAGCGGATAGACCGAATCCACCGGCGCAATGACCGGGTTGCCATCCACAATGCCCTTCAATTCCAGCACCGGCGGAACGCCGGGATAGGCGATCAGCGGCAGGGTCAGGTCCGTATCGCCCGCCTCGGCGACCAGGCTGGCAAACCCGTGTTTCTGCTGGCTGCCAAGCAATGAACTGTTTTGATATCCGGCGGAGAGCGAGTCTCCCACCACCACCAGGGTTCCCAACCCGTCGTCCCCATAAGCCGCCGACGCCCCGAACAGCGTCAACGCCATCAGGCAGGAACCCCACACCGGCCCGCGTGTACGGGCTGAACTGTTGAATCGTTGCATACCACCCGAGCTCCCCAAATCGAACCGGTGTGGAAACCGGAGTGGTTTCCCGAACCGGGTTCACGCACATGTATACACATCGAATACCGTGCCAGCGCCACGAGCACAATGCCAATTATCATGACGCCTTTAATATCGCCAATTTTTCGGGTGATCCCGCCGGGGGGGGGGTGCCGCGCGCGGGCCATGTGGGTCTGCGGAATGCGGGGCGGGTTGACTCCCTCGCTTCCGTTTTGGTTTCCTGTGACCCTTGGTCACGAACGTCGGTTTTGCATGGGGGCCGTTCCCTGCGTTTCAAATAGGAGGCGGTGATGCGCCAATTGTGCAGGGTGCTGTGTGCCGTGCTGCTGATGACCGGGCTTGCCACAAACGCCCGGGCCCAGTTTCCGTGGTCGGAAACCCCGTGGACCGAACGCGGGTTCCGGGGCGGGACCGGCACATTCGACGAGAAACCCGCCGATCCGCCCGTGGACGAATCTGCCTACGAGTTGCCCCAGGCGGATCCCGTCAAGCCCCCGCCCCGGGCCGACAAGCGTTTCCGCGCCGGTAGCTGGATGGTGACCGCCGGTCCCGACACGGCGTCGGTGGGGCTGTTTGTGGCGGACAACTTCGCCATGTACCTCGATGTGGAATACGATCGCACCAAGATCGACAACGGTCCGGAAACGTGGACCGAAAGCCGTCTGCGGCAGGGCATTGGCATGGAACTCAACGCCTCCACCCGCATGGACATCGTTCCCTATGTGAAGGCCGCGGCGGTGCGCATTGAAGGCAAGGGCGACCGTGTCGGCCAGGACTACAGCAGCATCCAGGATGGGGGGATGATCGGGGGCGGCGTGCGCATCATGGTGGGGCCCGGTTCGATCAACACCGGCGTGGACCTTACCCTGACCACTGGCAAGGATCGGATTTCCGGCGCGAAGGGGACGGCCAACAACCTCGGCTTCAGCATCAGTTACTCGCTGTTCTTCCGCTGACCGGCGGCCGACACCTTTTCACATGCGCGCGTGGCGTTGCTGCCCGCGCGCACCGCACGGGCGCGCGGCACGGCGGCACTCAGTCGCCGATGATTTTGATCAGGACGCGCTTGGATCGGCTTTCGTCGAATTCGCCGTAGAAGATCTGTTCCCAGGTGCCGAAGTCGAGCATGCCGTTGGTAATGGCCACCACCACTTCACGGCCCATGACCTGACGCTTCAGGTGGGCGTCGGCGTTGTCCTCGCCGGGGCGGCTGTACTGGTAGGGCTGCTCGGGCTGGTGGGGAGCCAGGTGAGACAGCCAGTTGCTGTAGTCCTCGTGCAGGCCCGGCTCGTCGTTTTCGATAAATACGGACGAGGTGATGTGCATTGCATTCACCAGGCACAGGCCCTCGATGATGCCGCTTTCCTCCACCGCCGCTTCCACGTGGGCGGTGATGTTGATGAACTCCTGGCGTTTTTCCAGTTCGAAGGCGAGTTCCGTGCGGAAGCTTTTCAAGGCCGCTCCTTTGTTCAGCGCGTGAGCGGAAACTCCGCTTCCCGGCGGTGTACGGCACCGGCGGGGTTGAGCACGCTGGAGTACAGGCAAAATGCCTCTACCGTGAATGGGGGCGTGCCGAACAGCGCGTTGTGCGCCAGCCAGTCCGCCACCTGCCGGTCCGATGTGGTCTTGATTCGGCCCACCGTCACATGGGGCGTGAAGCGGCGTTTATCGGGCGCCACACCGGCACTTCTTGCAGCCTTTTCGACCTGTTGCTGCAATTCCATTAGGGTGGGTGCGGCGGCCACCCCGGCCCACAGGATGTTCGGGCGTCCGCGCGGGGGGAACGCACCCATGCCGCGCAGGGTCATTTCGAACGGGGGCAGGGACACCTCTCCCAAGGCTTCCGCCAGGTCGGCCGTAACGGCGGCATCCGCCTCGCCCACGAAGCACAGGGTCAGGTGCAACTGCTCCTCCGGGGTCCAGCGCACGCCTTTGAGACCATGGCACGGCAGGGCCAATTGCTGGCGGATGAGGGCGGGGAAATCGATGGCAATAAACAGGCGCGGCATGATTACCCCTGATTGTATGCGGTTCTTCGAGGTGGGGAAATGACCAAAAAAAGGCTAAAAAAGTCTCCGTTTCCGTTATCCCGTTCGCCAGATTGTCCGATAGGAATATAACGCGTGGTGACCCTGCCGTTCGCGATCCTTTGCGGGCGGCGGGTTTTGGTGGTTCTGGTAAGGGGGATTCCCATGCGCGCCCGTCCCGTTATTCCTGAGGCAACGCCCGAAACCCGTGCGCCGCGTGCGCAACTGCCGGTGAATGGCATTCGGGTGACTGTTCGTCCCCTTGTAACCAGTGTGCATATCCACGGATGGGCCCGCACCCTTGGGGAGGGGGGGCTGTATCTGGAAACCGACCAGCCGCTGCCGAACGACACCGAGGTGCGCATCGAATTGTTGACCCGCGTCGACCGCTCCCCCCACCGGCTCAGACTGCTGGGGTGGGTGGTGTATTGGGACGGCCACGGCATGGGGATTCAGTTTGATCCCGAGTCCCTGAAGGCATGGCCCCAGTTTGAGGCCATTCTGGCGTATTACCTGGCGGAAAGCCGGAACATGAGCCCGGTTTGAAGTCTTGTTTGCCGGGTACCATTTAACAAATCGATTGCAGTTGCCGAAACGAAAGACAAGGAGTGCTGGCCGAACCCGTGTACGGGGCGGCTGAACCTTCGGATCCATGTGAGGCAGGTGCCATGCGCAAGCGACCCATACTTCCAATTGTGACCCCGGAAACCCGCGCCCCGCGCGCGCCACTGACCGACGATCGCATCCGCGCCGACGTGCGCACGGTGGATGGCGTCTGGTCGCTGCACGGTTGGGTGCGCACCCTGGCCCCGGGGGGAATGTATGTGGAAAGCCGCCTGCCGATTCCGCCGGATGCGGAGGTGAATATCAACTGCGTGGTTTCGCATCGCGGGGAGACGCTGCGGATCAACCTGCTCGGCTGGGTGGTCTATCAGGACACCAGCGGAGTGGCGTTTCAGTTCGACGAGTCCACCATTACCGATCCGGAGCGGATCGACGCCCTGGTGGCTCACTATCTGGAAACGGCGGAGGCCGCGGCCGCCTAGGTTTTTTAGTCACGTCACCGCTGGTCGGGGGACAGGCCGTGGCGCAAGGTGTTTTTTGTGAGAGGGCTTAAGGTTGGAGGCCCCATGCGCGAACGTCCTAACGTACCCCCGGCGACCCCACAAACCCGATCTCCGCGCGCGCCGGTTCCCTCCGGCTGGATGCGTGCCCTGGTAAACACCATCGACGGCCAGTCGGCCATGCACGGCTGGGTCCGCACCATCGGCAGCGGCGGCATGTTCGTGGAAACCAATGTGCCGATGCCCCGCGACGCCGAGGTGGGCATCGTATTCCAGGCAAAGCAGGGGAGTGCCACCCGCAGCGTCAAGGCGCTCGGCTGGGTGGTGTATCAGGACAGCAGCGGCGTCGGGCTGCAGTTCGACCGCGGCTCCATCTCCGATCCGGGCCGGGTGCGCAAGCTGGTGGTGCACTACCTGGAAAACCGGGCTCCCACGGAAAACTGATTCATTTCGCACTCAAGAAAGGCGGGGTTCCGGTCGATTAGTTTAGGGATATGTACCCGGTAAACAGTTTGCCGGGTGATGGGGCCTGTGGGGACCGGGTGGAGCAGGCGACAGGTTTTAAGCCAGGAGTTCCGCGCCCATGCGTCCCCGCCCGAAGGTGCCGGTATCGACCCCGGAAACCCGCCCTCCCCGCGCACCGGTTCCGGTGCGCGGTATTCGCGCCACGGTGAGCAGCGTGAACGGTTTGTGGACGTTCAGCGGCTGGGTCCGTACCCTGGGAACCGGTGGCATGCGAGTGGAATCCGACAGCCCCATGCCGCCCGACACGGAGGTCGGCATCGAGTTCCTGGGCCGTGTGGGGGAGCGGGCCGAGCGCTTTTCGCTGCTCGGCTGGTCGGTCTACCGCGATGCCGATGGCGTGGCCCTGCAATTTGACCCGGCAACGGTCACCCATCCGGAGCGGCTTGCCGAGCTTGTTGCCTGTTATTTAGATAAGCCACCCCCGGCACCGTAAACTGAACTCCGTTCATAACCACAAAAAAATCAATGAAATATGGTGTAGTTTCATTTCGGCGCCGCCGAAATGAAAGTATATTCGAGCGAATAAGGTCCGGTATCAGTCCGGAGTCCCGGGATGGGGGGCAGCATGGGGGTGTGGCATGGGGGTGTGGCATGGGGAGAGTGGAGAGGTTCATGCGCAAGCGTCCGTTCGTTCCGGTGAGTACGTTGGAAACCCGCGCCCCGCGCATCCCGTTGCCCGATGAGGCGATTCGCGCCGACGTGCGCTCGGAGGACGGGCGCTGGGCCATGCACGGCTGGGTGCGGAACCTGTCGCCGGGCGGCATGTATATCGAAAGCGGCCAGCCGATCCCGCACGAGGCGGAAGTGACCGTGGAAATGCTGGCCCGCATGGGGGATCAAACGGTCCGCATGACCTTGTGCGGCTGGGTGGCGCACCACGACAGCAGAGGCATGGGCATTCAACTGGACCCGGAATCCATCGCCGACCCGGCGCGGATCGAAGCCCTGGTGGCTCACTTTCGCGCGCTTCCACAAGGGGCGGCAGCGTCCTGACCTTGGCTGCGTCCAACCCATCCAGTCCCGAATCGTTGCGCAGCACGCCCCGTGCCGGTGTGCGGGCCCGTGGCATCCGGGTGACGGTGCGCGCGGTGCACAGTGACCTGCGGCAGGCCGGGTGGATGCGCACCCTGGGGCGGGGCGGGGCGTTCGTGGAAACCACCACGCCGTTTCCCGCCGACACGCTGCTGGAGGTGCAGTGGATGACCCGCATCGAGCGGCGGCTGGTGAAGGTGCGCGTGCCGGGCAGAGTGGCCTATCTGGAGCCGTCCGGCATGGGCATTCAGTTCGACCGCGCGCGGATGGACGACCCGGAGGCGCTGGACGTGCTGGTGGCCCACTGCCTGAAGCAGACGGACGCCGTCTGAACGGCGGCCAACCCGCCCCCGTGGTGCTTGCACCCTTCCCCCTGTCCCGTTAATCTGTAGGCGATTTTTTCTCTCGCCAAAGGCAGATATCCCCCATGTCCGGAAAAGAGACGGCCAATAACCAGAAGGCCAATCAGGCGGACGCCTCCGGCGCCCGGCCCCAGCCCGCCGTGGATCGCGTGTTCGCCAACGAAGACGAACCCATGCGCGACTTTCAGTTCAACGCCACCGTGGCCCAGGCGTTTGACGACATGGTGGGGCGGTCAGTGCCCTACTACGCCGAAATCCAGCGCATCACGGCGGAGATTGCCGGTGACTTCGCGGTGCCGGGCAGCAACCTGTACGACATCGGCTGCTCCACCGGCACCACCATGCAGCTGATGCACGCCACCGTCGATCCGAACGTGCGCATGATCGGCATCGACAACTCGGACGACATGCTGGATCAGGCGCGCAAGAAGCACGCGGAGATCGCCAAGGTGCGGCAGATCGAGTTTCGTAACAACGACATCCACCAGGGGTTGCAGATCGACAACGCCAGCGTGGTGAGCATCCTGTTCACCCTGCAATTTGTGCGTCCCCTGTACCGGGAGCGGCTGGTGAAGCTGATCTACGACGGCATGCGGGACGACGGGGTGCTGATTCTGGCGGAAAAGATCACCAGCGAGCACACCCTGCTGAACCGGCTTTTCATCAAGTATTACTACAACTACAAGAAGCGCGTGGGCTACAGCGAAGTGGAGATTGCCAGAAAGCGCGAAGCGCTGGAGAACGTGCTGATCCCCTACCGCTACGAGGAGAACGTGGAGTTGCTCAAGAAGGTAGGCTTCCAGCACGTGGAGGAGTCGTTCCGCTGGTACAACTTCTGCTGCATGGTGGCGGTGAAGTGAGCGAAGCCGCCGTGTCCGCACCCCCGTCCATGTTGATCCGCTACGGCAACTTCCTGTTCCGCTGGCGCAACACCCTGTTTCCCGTTCTGATGCTGGCACTGTTTGTGGCGTTCCGTCCCGGTTTTCCGGGCGTGGACCGCTGGGTGGCGCTGGCCGGCCTGCTCATCGTGTTCGGCGGCGCCGCCCTGCGCTGGACGGTGGTGGGCATGGAATACATCAAGCGCGGCGGCCTGCAGAAGAAGGTCTATGCCGACACCCTGGTGACCGGCGGCATGTTCTCCCACTGCCGCAACCCGCTGTACGTGGGCAACCTGATGATCCTGCTGGGCACGTTCATCTTCCACGGCAGCCCGTGGGTGATCGCCATCGGCACCGTTTACTTCGTCCATGCGTATATCGCCATCGTGGCGGCGGAGGAGAATTTTCTGCGCGGCAAGTTCGGCGCGCAGTTCGACGAATACGTGGCCTCCACCCCGCGCTGGGGCATTCGCCTGGCGGGCCTTGGAAAGACCCTGGAGGGCTACCGCTTCAACTGGGGCCGCGTGGTGGTGAAGGAATACACCACCGACGCCACCGCCGCGCTGACCGTGCTGGCGGTGGTGGCCTGGCGGGTGTGGAGCGCGGGCGGCGCCGGGGTGAAGGATCAGATGCTGATGGTGGGCGGCGCGGCGGTGGCCGTGGCGGTGCTTACCCTGCTGATCCGCGTGATGAAGAAGGCGGGGGTGCTGAAGGAGGCGGAGGGGTAGGATCCTGCCTCTCTTGGGTCTTCGGGAACCCATCCCGTACCATGACCGCCCATGAGCGGCTCCCCTGACAATCGTTCGTCCCGTTGGGAATTCTGGATCGACCGCGGCGGCACCTTTACCGATTGCGTGGCGCTGGCCCCGGACGGGCAGGTCCACATCCGCAAGGTGCTGTCCTCCGACCACGCCCCCCTCATCGCCATCCGCTCCGTGCTGGGCCTGTCGGAAACTGCAACCATTCCGGCGTGCCGGGTGCGCATGGGCACCACCGTGGCCACCAACGCCCTGCTGGAACGCAAGGGCGAACCCACCGCGCTGATCGTCACCGAGGGCTTTGCCGACGCCCTGTTCATCGGCACCCAGGCGCGGCCGGAAATTTTTGACATTCGCATTGCCCGCCCGGAAAACCTCTATGGCCGGGTGGCCGAAGTATCCGTGCGCATGGCCGCCGATGGCACCGAACTGACACCGCTGGATGAGGGGGCCGTGCGCGCCACCCTGTCGGGTATTCGCGAGGATGGCTATGACGCGCTGGCGGTGTGCCTGCTGCACGCCTTCGCCCATCCGCAACAGGAGCGGCGTATTGCGGAACTCGCCCGGGAGAGCGGCTTCGGGTGGGTGTCGTGCTCCCACGAAGTGGCCCCCGGCATCGGCTTTACCGCCCGGGGGGACACCACCTGCGTGGATGCGTACCTGTCCCCCCTGATCCGCGATTACGTGGCTGCCTTGCAGGCGGAACTGCCCGGCAGCGAACTGTATATCATGCAGTCCTCCGGGGGGCTGGCCGGGGCGGGGGCGTTCCGGGGCCACAACGCCATCCTGTCCGGGCCCGCCGGGGGGGTGGTGGCCGCCGCCCATGTGGCGCAGTTGGCCGGGTATCCCCGGGCCGTGGGGTTCGACATGGGTGGCACCAGCACCGACGTGTCGCGCTTCGATGGCGAATTTGAAAAAGTGTATGAAACCGTCACCGCCGGGGTGCGGGTGAAGGCCCCCATGATGGCCATTCACACGGTGGCCGCCGGGGGGGGCTCCCTGTGCCGTTACGACGGGTTCCGGTTTACCGTGGGGCCGGAGAGCGCCGGCTCCTGGCCGGGGCCGCTCTGTTACGGGCTGAAGGGGGATGACGGCGGGTTCGCGGCCTCGGAACCGGCCATTACCGACATCAACGTGGCGCTGGGGCGGGTGCTGCCGGACCGCTTTCCGTTCCCCCTGGAGCAGGAGCGGGTGGACCAGGCGTTGCGCGAAATCGCCGACCGGGTGAATGCCGACCTGCCCGCCGATGCCCCCCCGATGACCCCGGAGCAGGTGGCCGGGGGATTCATCCATATCGCCGACGCCAGCATGGCCCAGGCCATCAAGGAGATCAGCGTGGCGCGCGGGGTGGACGTGCGCGATTACCCGCTGGTGGTGTTCGGCGGCGCGGGGGGACAGCACGCGTGCGCCATTGCGCGCCAACTGGGCATCCGGAAAATCCTGCTGCACCCGCTGGCCGGGGTGCTGTCCGCCCTTGGCATGGGGCTGGCCGATACCACCTGGAACGGCGAAGCGCCGGGCGGCTTTGCAACCCTGGACGGGGACGGGATTCGTGGCTCCGAACCGGCCTTCGAGCGGCTGGCGGCGGACGGGGAGGCGGCGATCCGGGCGCAGGGATACCGGGGCGATATGGTGGCCGTCATCCGCCGCATGGACCTGCGCTATCGGGGCACGGAAACCCCGCTTACCGTCACCGCGCCGCCGGATGGCCACTGGCGCGGGGCGTTCGAGGCCCTGCATGCGCAACGGTTTGGCCACCTGCGGGGGGACCACCCGGTGGAGATCGTGCAACTGCGGGTGGAGGTGATCGGCCCCGGCTCCCGGCCCCATCTGCCCGCGCCACGGGCCGGAGCCGTACCGGCGGCGCCGGAGCGCACCGCGCCGGTGTGGTTCGACGGCGGCTGGGTGGAGGCACCCGTGTACGCCCGCGAGGCGCTGGCCACCGGCCAGAAAATCCACGGCCCGGCGCTGATTCTGGAGGACACCGGAACGGTGCTGCTGGCCCCCGGGTTTTCCGCCACGGTGCTGGCCGGCGGCACGCTGGAACTGACCGACCGTGCGGGGGTGGCCATCCCCGCGGACGCCCATCACACGGTGGCCGACCCGGTGCATCTGGAGATCTTCAACAACCTGTACATGTCCATTGCCGAGCAGATGGGGGCGGTGCTGCAAAATACGGCCACCTCCACCAACATCAAGGAGCGGCTCGATTTCTCCTGCGCGGTGTTCGACGCGAACGGCGGTCTGGTGGCCAACGCCCCGCACATTCCGGTGCATCTGGGGGCCATGGGCGAAAGCGTAAAGGCCGTGGCGGAAGCCCATCCGCACATGGCCGATGGCGATGTGTTCGTCACCAACGCCCCGGCGCTGGGGGGCAGCCATCTGCCGGACATTACGGTGGTGACGCCGGTATTCATCGACGGGAAGCTGGCGTTTTTCACTGCCAGCCGGGGGCACCACGCGGACGTGGGGGGCATCACCCCCGGCTCCATGCCGCCGTTTTCCACCTCGCTGGAACAGGAGGGCATCGTGTTTGCCGCCGAGCCGCTGGTGCGCGCGGGCCGCTTTCTGGAGGACGAAATCCGCACCCGTCTCACCACCGGGCCCTGGCCGGCGCGGGATCCGGAGGGCAACCTGGGCGACCTGAAGGCGCAGGTGGCGGCGGGCCAGCACGGGGTGCGGCTGCTCATGCAGATGGTGGCGCAGTACGGGCTGCCCATGGTAACCGCCTACATGGGGCATGTGCAGGCCAACGCGGCGGCCCAGGTGGCCGGGGCCATTCGCCGCCTGCCGGACGGGGCGCACCGTTTTGCCGACCGGATGGACGACGGCACCCCCATTTCCGTGACCCTGACCGTGGCGGGCGAGCAGATGACGGTGGATTTTGCGGGTACCGGCATGCAGGTGGAGGGCAACCTGAACGCCCCGCCGGCAGTGGTCAAGGCGGCGGTGATCTATGTGCTGCGCACCCTGGTGGACGCGCGCATCCCGCTCAACTCCGGGTGTCTGGAACCGGTGACCATCGTAATACCGGAGGGGTCGTGCCTGAACCCAACCCCCGGCGCGGCGGTGGCGGCGGGCAATGTGGAAGTCAGCCAGCGGGTGGTGGACGTGCTGCTGGCCGCCGTGGGCCGCGCCGCCGCCAGCCAGGGCACCATGAACAACCTGACCTTTGGGCCCCCTGGCGCCGCGGAACGCACCCGTCCGGGATGGGGCTATTACGAAACCATCGCGGGGGGGGCCGGGGCGGTGGCCCCGTGGCACGGCCCGGCGGGGGATACGGACGGCACCCCCGGCGCCAGCGGGGTTCACACCCACATGACCAACACCCGCATCACCGATGCGGAGGTGCTGGAAACGCGCTACCCGGTGCGTTTAAAGCAGTTCGCGCTGCGCCCCGGTTCCGGCGGGCCGGGGCGGTGGCCGGGGGGAGACGGGCTGGTGCGTCACTTTGAATTTCTGGCCGATCTGCACCTGAGTCTGGTGTGTGAACGGCGGGATACCCGGCCCTTCGGCCTGCACGGTGGCGCGGATGGCGCCAGCGGCTCGAACATCCTGATCCGCGCCGGTGGCCGTCTGGAAGTGCTGCCCGGAAAGGCCAGTGTGGAGGTGCGGGCGGGGGACCAGCTGGTGATTGAAACACCGGGGGGTGGCGGAGTGGGGTAAGCTGTACCTCACTTTTTTACCGCCTGAGGATGACCGACCCATGAACGATATTGATCCGAGACAGGAAATCGAGGCACTGCGCGCCGCACTGGACGAAAACCCGGACGACGTGGAGGCCCGTGCCGACCTGGGGGTGCTGCTGCTGGAGCAGGGCGACAGCGACGGGGCCGAAAAGGAAACCCTCCAGGCCCTTGCGGTGGACCCGGACTATGCGCTGGCCCGCCACAATCTGGCCCGCCTGCTGGAACTGAAGGGGGACGCGGACGGGGCGGAAAAGGAATTGCGCGCGGTGATCGCCCTGGAGCCGGAAAACCCGGTGGCCTATAACGACCTGGGCGCGCTGCTGGCCCGGCAGGGGGATTTCGACGCGGGTCTGGAGGCATTCCGCGCCTCGGTGGAGATCGACCCGGAGGATGTTTCCGCCCAGTGGAACCTGGCTCAGATGCTGGACGAATCCGGCCTCGCCGACGAAGCGGAGGCCCACTACCGCGAAGTGCTGCGGCTGGATCCGGACGATCCGGCGGGTTACAACAACCTGGGCACCCTGCTGGCCGATCAGGGGCAGACCGGCCCGGCGGAGGAGCTTTTCCGCACCGCCATCCGGCTGGACCCGGAGGACGAGTCGGCCCATTTCAATCTGGGGCTCCTGCTGGACGAAAAGGAGGACACCACCGGTGCCGCCGCAAGCTACCGCGAAGCCCTGCGCCTGTGCCCGGAGCACGCCCCCGCCCACGTCAACCTGGGGCTGATGCTGGAAGACGAGGAGAAATTCGACGAGGCCGAGCAGCACTACCGGGCGGCCATTGAATCCGAGCCGGGGCTGTATCACGCCCACCGCTGTCTGGGGGAGTTGCTGGAGGCCGTCGGCCGCAGCGACGAGGCGCAGGCGTCCCTCGCCGAGGCGGATCGGCTCGAGGACGAGCAGGCGGACGAAATCTGATCCGCCGCACCGGCGCGGGGATGGAAGGGGGGCTTTTCTTTCCGGGACCGGAGCGCTATTCATAAAGGGGATGGAGCGTTTTCCATGGAGGGGAATATGGCCCGTATCACCACCTTGGCCTGCCTGTTGCTGGCGGCATCCGTGCTGGCTCCCGGCTGCGCTTCGGGGCCGTCCGCGCCGCTGGAAATGGCCGCCCCCGCCTCGGCGGAGGAGGCGCGGATGCAGGACGCCATCCGGCGCGATCCCGAGAACATGGACGCGCACATGGATTACGCCCTGTTTCTCATCGCCACCCAACGCGGCCCGGAGGCGGAGGGCGAAGTGCGCCGGGTGCTGAAGCTGGACCCGGACAACGCGCTCGCCCACCAGCAACTGGCGTTTATCCTCGATGCCCAGGGCAAGGAGGGCGCCGCCATGCGCGAATACCGCCGCTCCGTCGAATTGGGCCCGGAGCAGCCGGACATGCATTGGGGGTTTGCGGGTTTTTTGCGCGACCGGGGCGATCTGGCGGCGGCGGAGCACCACCTGCGCGAGGCGTTGCGCCTGCAACCGGAACATGTGGAGGCCCGCGTGGATATGGCCGGGGTATTGCTGCTGGGGGATCGGTACGTGGAGGCCGAAACGGAGTATCGCCACGCGCTCCGGCGTGCGCCGGATCATGCGGTGGCGCACCGGGGGCTGGCCGATGTGCTGGATGCCCAGGGGCGCACCGCCGAGGCTGCGGCGGAACGGGCGGCATGGGAGCGCCTGCAGTCGGCGGAATGACCCGTCGCACGGGAGGGTGGGGCGGTAATTCCTCCGCTTTTACGCATCCGCCTTTAACCGGACCCCCCAACCCTCTATAATTGCCACATGCGGGTTTCCTGCTATCGTCATTTCTGACTGTTGGCTGTCACGCGGCGCGCCCGTTTTTTTACTCCGCGCGCGCAGGGGAGGATTTTTCGTTGAGCAAGTTTGCATCCGTATCCGATATCGACGCCGCGCTGGCCGGGGTAATCACCCGGCAGGGGAACGCCGTTACCGTGCAGAACGAGGCCGCCCTGCAGGGCGAGGCCATGGACCGGCTGGTCTACAATGCGGTGTTTGCCGACACCGCCGAGGTGCGCGGCACCTGCCGCTGGCTGATCCGCGAGATCGGCAATGCGGTGGGCTGCGCCTCCGGTTCCATTCACGGTCTGTACATGGCCATGGGCCGGGGCGAGGTGCCGCCGATGACGGTGCCCGCCGTCAACATTCGCGTGCTCACCTACGATACCGCCCGCGCCATGGTGCGCGCCGCCCAGAAGGTGAACTCCGGCGCGTTCATTTTCGAAATCGCCAAGAGCGAAATCGGCTACACCTTCCAGCGCCCGTCCGAATACGCCGCCGTCATCCTGGCCGCCTGTCTGCGCGAGGGGTATCGGGGTCCGGTGTTCATTCAGGGCGACCATTTCCAGGTCAACGCCAAAAAATACAACCAGGACCCGGAGGCCGCCGTGCACGAGGTGCGGGAACTGATCTCCGAGGCCATTCCGGCCGGTTTCTACAACATCGACATCGACAGTTCCACGCTGGTGGACCTGGCCTTCCCCACCGTGCCCGAGCAGCAACGCCACAACTTTGAGCGCGCCGCCGAACTGACCGAACTGGTGCGCGAACTGGAGCCTGCGGGGATCACCGTCAGCGTGGGCGGCGAGATCGGCGAGGTGGGTGAAAAGAACAGCACCGTGGAGGAGTTTGAGGCCTTCATGGAGGGCTACAACGCCACCCTGCCTTCGGGCATGGCCGGTATCAGCAAGATCAGCGTGCAAACCGGCACCAGTCATGGCGGCGTGCCCACCGCCGACGGCTCGGTGGCCGAGGTGGCGCTGGACTTTGCGGTGCTCAAGGACATTTCGAAGTCCGCGCGCGAGAAATACCACATCTCCGGCACCGTGCAGCACGGCGCCAGCACCCTGCCGGACGAGGCGTTCAACCAGTTCGTCAGCAACAATGCCTCCGAGGTCCATCTGGCCACCGGTTTCCAGAACATGATCTACGACAGCCGCAACATTCCGGAAGACCTCAAGCAGGATGTGTTCAACTGGCTGCGCGAGAACTGCGCCGACGAGATGAAGGACGGGCAGACCGAGGCCCAGTTCCTTTACAAGACCCGCAAGAAGGGGTTCGGACCGTTCCGCGAGCGCTTCTGGACCCTGCCCCAGGCCAACCGCGCCGGGATCGGCCAGGAGCTGGAGGACAAATTCGTGTTCCTGTACGAGCAGCTCGGGGTGCGGGGTTCCTCGGTGCAGGTGAACCAGCACGTCAAGGTGGTTAAGTCCGGGCGCAGCCTGGCGGATGAAATCGCCTGCGCCTGACGCGGGCCCAACAGCGGAGTGTGTGTATGAAGTTCCGTGCAATCGTGGCCTGCGGGCTGCTGCTGGGGGCCACCGTGGCGCCGTCCATGGCGTTCGCCGAGCCGCTCAACTGCAAGTTCGGCAGTTCTTCCAAGTGGGGCAGCGGCTGGTGCGATCTCAAACCGGCCATCACCCTGAAAGAGGGCCAGTGCGTGCGGGCCACCGTGGGTGGCACCGCCAGTCAGGTGATCCTGCGCGTGATCCGCGCCGGAGAAAACCCGGGCAAGGAAAACACCTTTCTGGGTGAAATGGTCACCCTGGGGCCCGATCGCATCGTGGTGGTCCGGGTGCCACGGAATCTGGACAAGGTAAAAACCATCTCCGTTCACGGCGGCAAGCGCGCCTGGAGTGTGACCTTCGATAGTGGCAACGGCCCCGCCTCCGCGGAGAAGGTGGAATACGGGGACTGCGGGGACTTTTCCGGATAAGCGCGAGAATCGGGCAATTTCCGGAAAAACAAGCGGTTATCGAAAAGGCGCCCGGCGGTTGTTCCGCGGGCGCCTTTTTTGATGCCGGAGCGGGCAGCGGGAGCGTTCAGAAAACGGGTGATTTTCACGCACTAATTGCGTATTCTAAAACCATCTGTAACCGGTCTGGAGTTCCCCATGAGCAGTACCCACAGCATGCCCGGCGCGAACGCGTGGCCGATGGTTCGGAGCATCCTTGGCGACCTGAAAAAGGCCGCCGCGCAGATTCGGGATGCGGACATCCGCAGCAAGGTACTGGACCTTCAGGAGCACCTGGTGGACATGCGCGAATACGCGCTGGAGTTGCGCGAGGAGAACACCCGCTTACGCGCCCAGATGGACGACAGGGGCCGCGCCGTGTTCCGGCACGGGGCCTACTGGTTTCCAGATCCGGAAGGGGAACTGACCGGGCCGTTCTGCCGTCAGTGTTACGACAGTGTGGGCTTGCGCACGCGGTTGCATGAACCGACCGCGCAAACCCCCGGCCGCTGGGTCTGCCCCACCTGCAAGATGGCCTATGAAAAGAAGACCGCCTCCACCCGCTGAAACGCCCCCCGTGTGCGGATCAGCCCCCTTTTGCCGTGGGGCGGGGCGGTTTGGGGCGGGAAAGAAGCGCCCGTTTGCGTTCCGCCTGAATCATCCGCTCCAGCGCCTCCAGAAAACGTGACCGGTCGCGCTTTGCGAATGACGGCCCACCGCCCCGGATTTCGCCCGTCTCGCGCAGGTGCCCCATCAGATCCCGCATGGCCAGGGCCGAGCCGATGCCCGCATCGGTAAACGGCTTTCCGTTATGTCCGAGCACGGCGGCTCCGGCCTTCAGGCAGCGGTCCGCCAGCGGGATGTCGGCGGTGATGGCAATGTCGCCGGGGCCGATACGCTCCGCAATCCAGTCGTCCGCCTCATCCGCGTCGCCACCCACCACCACCCGGCGCACCGTGTCCCGCTCCGGCAGGCGCATGTAGGAGTTGCTGACCATGTGCACCACCAGACGGTGCCGGTCGGCCACGCGCACCACCTCGTCCTTCACCGGGCAGGCATCCGCATCCACATAAATCTCCAGGGCGTTTCTCCTTGTTGTGCGGACCCGCTGGAGGGTCCGCACCAGTGTATACCGCAACCGCGGGCCAATGCCCATCCCATACGGCGGTGGGGGGATATGCACATGGCGGCCAAAACCGTACCGCCTCCGCCGGAAAACCGCTTCTACCTGCGCAAATTTGCACACCCGGCACCGGATTGTTCGCGAATACCCCCGCGGATGAGGTCGTCACAGGTTTGGCGAATGGATCGCAACCACTTGAACAAATGTATAAAACCAGGCTGATGAAAAGGATGGAACGGGCCTTGCACATGGCATTGCCTCGCGGCGCGGGGGCATTCGTTTCCGGAAGAAAAGGAGGGTACGGCATGACCGATTCCGACAAGCGCAGGAAGGTTCGTGACCTGGAAGTGGTGGTGGCCAACGTGATTCCGGAGACGCCGGACACAGTGACCATGATCCTGTTCACCGGCAACGATGCGCTGGATTACCGCCCCGGACACTTTTTGACCATCGACCCGCACCAGTTTCCGTCCCTGGACCGGTTCACCCGTTATCTGGAAGACCTGAAGGGACGCAAGGAACCGCCGCGCGCCTATTCGCTGGCCTCTTCGCCGGACGAGAAGCAGCTGGCCATCACCATCAAGGCCGAGGAATACACCAGCGGCGTGACCCAGTATCCGCCGTTGCTCTCCCCCCTGCTGGTGCGCCGGGTGACGCCCGGTTCGCGCATGGTGGTGAGCGGCTTTACCGGCCCCTACACCCTGCCGGAGGACATCGCGGAGCGCACCGATCACATGGTGCACGTCTGCGCCGGCAGCGGCGTGGTGCCAAACTTCAGCATGATCAAGTATGCCCTGCGCAACCATCCGGGGGTCCGTCACACCCTGGTGCTATCCAACCGCACCTGGGACGACGTGATCTACAAGCGGGAGTGGGATTACCTGCAACAGATGCACCCGGACCGCCTGCGCGTGTTTCACGCCCTGACTCGCGAGGAAGACACCAGCCGCTTCAACGACCGCGTTCGCAGCGGGCGCATTTCCGCCGATCTGCTGGATGAGGTGCTCAAAAGCCCGGACGGGTGCGAGTTTTTCCTGTGCGGTCCCGGCATAACCCGCTTCGACAAGACCCGCGCTGCGGAGGCAGGGGAGGAACCCGCCCCCCGCTTCATGGAAACCGCCCTCTCCCTGATCGACCGGATGGGCGTCCCGAAATCCCGCGTCCACCGCGAAACCTACGGGAGCTAGGACTCGCTTTTAAGGCGCTTTTTGGCGACGCCAAGGCGGTCCATGACGGCGAACAGCACGCCGGACACCACCAGGGTGAGATGGATGCCAACCTTCCAGGCCAGCATGTCGGTGGTCATTTCCTTCATGTTCACGAACGCCTTGAGCAGTTCGATGGCGGAAATGGCGACGATGGAGCCGATCAGCTTGATTTTCAGGTCCGAAAAATCCACGTGTCCCATCCACTCGGGACGGTCTTCCGCGTTTTCGGTGTGGATGTGGGACACGAAGTTTTCATAGCCCGCGAACACGATGATCAGCAGCAGGTTGGCCACCAGGGCGATGTCCACCAGCGAAAGAATCCCGATGATCACCTGCTCGCCGCCGCCGGTGAACACCACCGGAACCAGATGCGCTAACTCCTTGGCGAACTTGACCAGCAGCAGGCCGATGGCCAGCACCAGCCCCAGATAAAAGGGGGCCAGCAGCCAGCGGCTGTTGAAGATAATGCTTTCCAGGGTGCGTTCGATTTTTTTCATGGGTTCCGACAAGGGGTGACAGCGCTGCCCGACCGTGCGCGGGCGCGGATACTATAGGGCATCCGGAGGGGCCCGGGCTAGGGGCTGGCCAGGGTCAGGGGGTGGGGGCGATCAGCACGTCCGATTGGCCGTTGGTATCGTTGGCCAGCATTTGCGCCGAATCCGTCTGGAATGCCGTCACCAGCCCGGTGCCGCTGAGCGCCGCCTGGCTGCTGTCACCATCGGTCACCTGCACCCCGTACTTGTCCACCGACACGCGGGTCAGGCTTTTGGTGCTGGTGTTGGCGTAGATGAACAGGTCCACCTTGCCGTTGCTGTCTCCGGGCACCAGATTGGAGGCGGTCGATTCAAACGCCACATAGTTGCCGTTGGCGTTGATGGCCGGGTTGATGCTGGCGCCGTTGCCATCCGCGTTCGTGCGGCTCTCCGATATGCGGGTGATGCTCGGGTTGGCCGGGTCGGTGCAGTTGCACAGGAAGATGTCTTCCGTGGCGTTGGCGCCTGCCGGACCAAGATCGGTGGCGGTGGACTGGAAGGCGATGAAGTTGCCGTCGGTACTGATCACCGGATTGGTGCTGGCGCCGTTGGCGGGTTTGTTGCTGACGGGGCTTTTGGAAACCAGATACGTGGCTGCCCCCACCGTGTCGCGCAGATAGATATTGGTAAAGCCGTTACCGTCTGCGGGCAAGATCAGATTGGTGGCGTCCGACTGAAACACCACCCGGGAGCCGTCGCCGCTGATGGAGGGCAGGGTGCTGTTGCCGTTCGGCTCCGTGCCCGTGGCACTTACCGATATCCGGGTGGTGGCGCCGGTGGTGGTGGTGGCATGAACAAATACATCGGTGAAGACCCCGGTGTCGATCGACGGGGATTCCAGATCGGTGGCGTCGGACTGGAACGCCACCACCTTACCGTTGGCGCTGACAGACGGGTTGGTGCTGTTCCCGTTCGGTTCGTTGCCCAGCGTGTTCACCGACACCCGGCGGGTGGTGGTGGCGGCGTGAATGAACACGTCGGTAAAGGTGCCTGTATCGGCGGGGATCACCAGATTGGTGGCGTCGGACTGAAAACCGGCCACCTGCCCGCTGGCGCTGAGGCTCGGATTGAGGCTTGCCCCGTTGGCCTCCAGCCCGGCATCGGTTACCGAAAGGCGGATGGTGGTGCCGACCAGCCGGTCGCGGCGATAGATGTCGGTCACCCCGTTGCCGTCCGCCGGAACCACCAGATCGGTGGCGTCGGAGGCGAAAGCCACATACCGCCCGTCACTGTTCAGGGCCGGGGTGAAACTGGCGCCGTTGCCGATCACCCCGTTGCTGTTGAGGCTGACTGCCTCGATCTCGTCCGGCGGATTGACCGGCTCGGTGGGGCTGACGGTGCAGGCGGCCAGCACCAGAACCGCCAGCGCGCCTGAAAGGAACGCCGTGTTCCGAACCTGTTGCTTCCTATCCCCCATGCCGAACCCTTTGTGGCGAGCCCCCCGGGGTGGCGGGGCGGATTGATGAACGTATTCCGGGCAAGGATATCCGGTTGAATCCTTCATATCCATCGCCGGAGGTGGGTTAGCGGGACGCGGCCGCGTCGATCATCGGCAGAAAACTCTCCGCCGTCAGGCTGGCGCCGCCGATCAGGCAGCCGTCCACATCCGGGCAGGCGAGGATTTCCTTCACGTTGTCCGGCTTGGCGGAGCCGCCGTACAACAGGCGGACCCGGTTGGCGAAACCGTCTCCGTGGGCCTTGGAAAACCAGCCACGGATATAGGCGTGGGCCGCCTGGGCCTGCTCCGGGGTGGCCACCTCCCCGGTGCCGATGGCCCACACCGGCTCATAGGCGACAATCAGCGTGGACAGGGCCTCGGCGCCGAGGCCGGCCAGGCCGTCGTTCAGTTGCCGCTCCAGCACCCGTTCGGTTTCGCCCGCACGGCGCTGGTCGATGGTTTCACCGATGCAGAAAATCGGGGCCATGCGTTGCGCCAGGGTGGCCTTGAGGCGGCCGTTGACGGTGGCGTCGGTTTCGCCAAAGTACTGGCGGCGCTCCGAGTGGCCCAGGATCACGTGGGAGACCCCCACCTCCTTGAGCATGGCGGCGGAGATTTCACCGGTGAAGGCGCCGGTCTCCTCCCAGTGGCAGTTCTGCGCGGCCACCTTGATGGGGGACCCCCACACCGCCTGCAACGCCACCGCCAGCGAGGTGAATACCGGGGCGATGATGACCTCGCAGCCCAGGTCACCACGCTCCTTGAGCGCCTGCACCAGTTCGCGCACGTAGCCGCCGGTATCGTGAATGCCCTTGTGCAGCTTCCAGTTGCCCGCCATGACGGGGGTGCGGTCCGGGTGCATGGGACTCCTTTGGATCGAAAAATCAGTCGGCGTCGGGGATAACGGCCAGGCCGGGAAGAACCTTGCCTTCCAGCAGCTCCAGTGCCGCGCCGCCACCGGTGGAAATGAAACTCATGTTCTCGCTTTCGCCCGCCCGGTGCACCGCCAGCGCCGAGTCGCCGCCGCCGACGATGGTCAGGGCGTAGGTGTCGGCCACCGCGTGGGCCACGGCAAAGGTGCCGCGCGAGAAGGCGTCCATTTCAAACACCCCCATGGGGCCGTTCCACAGCACCGTCTTGGCGTCGGAAATGGCCTCCTGGAACAGCTTCACGCTGGCCGGGCCGATGTCCAGCGCCAGCCAGCCGTCGGGAATCTCCTGGGTGGTGACGATCTTGGTTTCGGCCTTGGCGGAGAACTCCGTTGACACCACGCAGTCCACCGGCAGGTAGAATTTTTTGCCGCGGGAACGGGCGTCCAGGCGGATCTTGTTGGCCAGTTCCAGCATGTCCTCCTCCACCAGACTGGCCCCCACGCCATAGCCCATGGCGCGCAGGAAGGTGAAGGCCATGCCGCCGCCCACGATCACCTTGTCGGCCCGCTCGGTGAGGTTTTGCAACACCGCGATCTTGGATGACACCTTGGCACCGCCGATGATCACCACCAGTGGCCGTACCGGGTCGTGCAGGGCGCCGTGCAGATAGCTGATCTCGCGCTGCATCAGGTAGCCGCAGGCGACCTCGTCCAGATGTTCGGTGATGCCGGTGATGGAGGCGTGGGCCCGGTGCGCGGCGCCAAAGGCGTCGTTCACGTACACCTCGGCCAGTTGCGCCAACTGCCTGGCAAAGCCCGGATCGTTGTCGGTTTCGCCCTTGTGGAAGCGCAGGTTTTCCAGCAACAGCACGTCGCCTTCCTGCATGCGGCCGATCATGCTTTCCACCTGGCCGCCCACGCTGTCCGGCGCGAAGGCCACCTCCTTGCCCAGCAGGCGCCCCAGGCGGCGCGCCACCGGCTTGAGGGACAGGCGTGGGTCGGGTGTGCCCTTGGGGCGGCCCAGATGGGAGCCCAGAATCACCTTCGCTCCCGCGTCGATGGCGTAATTGATGGTGGACAGCGCGCCACGGATGCGAGCGTCGTCGGTGATGTTCAGGTCGTCGTCCAGCGGTACGTTGAAGTCCGCGCGGATGAAGACCCGTTTGCCCTTCAGGGCCAGTTTGTCGAGGGTGCGTTTCACGGTTCCCCTTGCGCGCTACAGGCGGTTGAGCAGGTCTACCACACGGCTGGAATAGCCCCACTCGTTGTCGTACCAGGAGATGACCTTGACCATGGTGCCGCCGATCACCTTGGTGAGGGTTGCGTCCACGGTGCTGGAGGCCGGATCGCCGTTGAAGTCGATGGACACCACGGGATCATGGGTGACCACCAGAATGCCCTTCATGGGGCCGTTTGCGGCCTTTCCAAGTGCTTCGTTGACTTCCTCGGCGGTCACCTCGCGTTTCACGGTGAAAACCGCGTCCACCACGCTCACGTTGGGGGTCGGCACGCGGATGGCCATGCCGTCCAGCCTGCCCTTCAGTTCCGGCAGCACCTCGGCCACCGCCTTGGCGGCACCGGTGGTGGTGGGGATCATCGACAGGGCGGCGGCGCGGGCCCGGCGCAGGTCGCTGTGCGGCAGGTCGAGCAGACGCTGGTCGTTGGTGTAGGAGTGCACCGTGGTCACCAGGCCGTGCACGATGCCGAAACTGTCGTTCACCACCTTGGCCACCGGGGCCAGGCAGTTGGTGGTGCAGGAGGCGTTGGACACGATGTGGTGGCTGTTTTTATCGTAGTCGCCGTCGTTTACGCCCAGCACCACGGTCAGGTCCGGCTCCTTGGCCGGGGCGGAGATGACCACCTTGCGCGCTCCCGCCGCCAGGTGCTTGCCAGCGGCTTCGCGGCCGGTGAACAGGCCGGTGGATTCCACCACCACGTCCACGTTGAGGCTCTTCCACGGCAGCGCCGCCGGGTCGCGCTCGGCGAGGATCTTGACGGACCTGCCGTCCACCTTCAGTTCTCCGTCACCGGCTTCCACGTTGGCCGACAGGTTGCCATGCACCGAGTCGCGCTTGAGCAGGTAGGCGAGGGTCTTGGCGTCGGTCAGGTCGTTGATTGCGACGATTTCGATGTCGGAGCGGCCCATCGCGGCGCGGAACACGCAGCGTCCAATACGGCCAAATCCGTTGATGCCAACCCGTACGGCCATGACTGTGACTCCTTGAAAAGCGTAAAAAGGGGCGGGGTGAGAGGCCCCGGTCCGGCTGCCGGGCCCGCCGCCCGTGCACCCATTTTTTGATGTTTTTACAAAACTCCGGGAAACGGGAATTCAAGCAGGAACCGGGCGGGGAGTCAAGGCGCGAAGTATCCCGCCGGGGCGGACTGCACTGCCCATTCGGCCACCTGCACGGTCATGGTTACCTGGTGGCGGGGCACGGTGAGCACGATGGCGTGCGGCGCCTCCCGGGGGAACGTGGTCCCGGCCACCGGTCGATAGTCGGAATAGGCGATCGCCACCTTGCCGACCCCGTGCCGCTTGAAAGCGATCCGGGCCAGATTGCCGTCCACCATGTGGAACCGCACCCCGTCACGGGCCGTGCGCCAACCGCCGTCTTTGGTGCGGCGGGGTGGCGCTCCGTGCAGGGGCACACCGAGCACGCCGTCCAGCAGGTGCGCCAGGGTGTCCAGCAGCAGGGTGGCGGGGGCGCGCCCGTTGGCGGCCAGCGGGCCACCCGCCGGGGGTTGTCCCGGCGACCGCAGCAGCCAGCTGTCGGCGGTCGTGCTGTAGCTGAACAGCAGCAGCCCCATGGGGCCGTAGGCGTCCACCTCGAACTGGTCCGGTGCGGTATGACGCAGGGTGGCGGTGAAGGTGGCCGGGAACGGCGCCTGCAGCTTTTCCAGCCCGTCGATGCGAATCTCCGTGAGGGCCGCCGCGGAGGTTACCGTGGCGCGCCGGTCGTTCATCACCTGCGCCATCCCCAAGGACACGGGGGACGGTTTTGCGAGGGATGCACAGCCGCTGGCGGTCGTCAGCAACAGGGCGGTCAGTGCCAGCCGTGCGCCGTGCGCGACCCGGCCCCTCACTGGAAGGCCTGTTCAATGGCCTCGCGCACCGAGGAGATGGGCACCACGCCGGGGCGGGACAGCCGCTCCGCGTTGCGCGCGGGGATTAAAAAACGGGTGAAGCCGAGGCCCTCGGCCTCCTTGATGCGCGCCTCGATCTGCTGCACGGCGCGCACTTCCCCGGCCAGCCCCACCTCTCCCAGCACCAGGGTGTCCTCGGGTAGGGGCGCATCGCGGAAACTGCCTGCCACCGCCAGCAGGATGGCCAGATCGGCCCCCGGTTCGTCCAGCTTGAAGCCGCCGACGACGTTTACGTACACATCCTCCGCCGCCACCTGGAGTCCGGCCCGCTTTTCCATGACCGCCAGCAGCAGCCCCAGGCGGGCGGCGTCCACCCCCAGCGCGGTGCGCCGGGCGCTGCCGTAGGGGGCCGGGCTGACCAGCGCCTGGACTTCGAGCAGGATCGGCCGGGTGCCGGTAACCGCTGCGGTGACCACGCTGCCCGTGGCTCCCTGCGGCCGTTCCGACAGAAAGAACGCGGACGGGTTGGCGACCCCGGCCAGTCCCTCGCCGCCCATTTCGAATACGCCGATCTCGTTGGTGTTGCCGAAGCGGTTCTTTACCGCCCGCAACACCCGGTAGGCGTGCCCCCGGTCCCCCTCGAAGTAGAGCACCGTATCCACCATGTGTTCCAGCACGCGGGGGCCGGCAATGGCCCCGTCTTTGGTCACGTGCCCCACCAGAAAGGCGGGGATGCCGCGCTTCTTGGCGATGCCGATCAGGCGGGCGCTGACCTCGCGGATCTGCCCCACGCTGCCCGGCACGCTGTCCAGCCGTTCGGTCCAGGTGGTTTGAATGGAATCCACCACCAGCGCGGTGGGGGCGGTGTTTTCAATGTGCCGCTCGATGGCCTCCAGCTGGGTTTCCGCCAGCACCAGCAGATGGTCGGTGGCGGCGTCCAGCCGTTCGGCGCGCATGCGCACCTGATGCGGCGCTTCCTCCCCGGAGACATACAGCACCGGTCCGCGGGCGGCCAGATTGTGCGAGGCCTGCAACATGAGGGTGGATTTGCCGATGCCGGGGTCGCCCCCCACCAGGATCACCGCGCCGGGCACCACGCCGTCGCCCAGCACCCGGTCCAGTTCACCGATGCCGGTGGAGATGCGCCGGGTGTCGTGCCCGGTAATGGAGGTGATGGCTTGCGGTGCGGCGCCGGCGGATATGGCCACCGCTCCCTTGGGGGCGGACTGGGGCGCGGCCTCCTCCTCCAGGGTGTTCCACTCGGCGCACTGGGTGCAGCGGCCGGCCCATTTGGGTGTCGCGGCCCCGCAGGACTGGCAGACGTACCGGGTGCGGGGGGCGGCCATGACGGCGCTAGCCGTCCAGCCCCTGGCGCAGTCCGGCCACGAATGCGGTGGCGGCGTTTACCAGGGTGTCGCGGTCGGCCTCCAGATTGGCCTCGATGTGCTTCACCAGGGCGCTGCCGACGATTACCCCGTCGGCCATCCGGCCGATGGCGCGGGCCTGTTCCGGGGTGGAGATGCCGAAGCCCACGGCGATGGGTTTGCCGGTTTTTTTGCGGATGTCGCCAATGCGCGCGCCCACGTCGCCCATGTCGGTCAGTGCGGCGCCGGTGATGCCGGTGATGGACACGTAATAGATGAAGCCGGTGGCCGTCTGGGTCACCTTGCGGATGCGGGCGTCGTCCGAGGTGGGGGCCAGCAGGAAGATGGTGGCCAGCTTTTCCTTGCGGGCGGCCACGATCAGGTCGTGCCCTTCCTCCGGCGGCAGGTCGGGAATGATCACCCCGTCCACCCCGGCGGTCACCGCGTCGCGGGCGAAGGCTTCCACGCCGTAATGGTAGATGGGGTTGTAGTAGCTCATGAACACCAGCGGCACCTGACTGACGGCGCGGATTTTTTTTACCGCCCCCAGCACGTCGGTGAGCGAGGTGTCGTGTACCAGGGCGCGCATGGCGGCCCGCAGGATCACCGGGCCGTCGGCGATGGGATCGGAAAACGGGATGCCCAGTTCAATGACATCGGCCCCGGCCTTTTCCAGTTCGGGAATCAGGCGCAGGGTGGTGTCCAGGTCCGGGTCTCCGGCCATTACATAGGGAATCAGCACCTTGCGCCCGGCTTTGCGGGCGGTGCGGAAGGCGGTGTCGATACGGTGGGTCATGGGCCTGTTCGCTGGGAGGGGCAAAGGCCGCGATTATCCCTGTCCTTGGGGGGGCGCGTCAACGTGTGGCGGCGCGTGCGCCCTTTCGGCGGGAGGAAGCGGATTGCCCGCGCCCGAACGGCGGCGGGGTAAAACCGGAATTTTTTTTCCCCTTTTTGGGTCACCTCCCGGCGGGCGTCCGGTAATCCGCGCACCCTGAAAAAGCCCTCAAAATGCCCATATATGGGGTGATTCCGGTGCGAGTCCCTCCGTTGGCCCGGTGTGGCACCCTTTTTGGATACTAACTCGGCTGAAGGCCGCGCCGTGTGTGTATCGCGGGCCGCGAGTGTGTGTAATCGCCTGGAGCCCGCCCCGAGGGCAGGTGCAGGGTCGGAATAAGATAAGGAACGGTATGATGAGCGAGCATGAGGAGGCCCAGGTGAGGCAACGGCACCTCAGTGAACTGTTTTCGGCCCTCAAGCATGTGGTTGCCGACAACCCCCGCTTGCAGGAGATGATCCGCATGCAGGAGCAGGACAACCGCCAGGTGCTGCTCAACATGAGTTCCGTGCTGCGCATGGTGGAGCAGGAGCACGAGGCTGCCCTGTCCGGTGAACCCGCCGCCGAGCCGTACCGTCCGAAGGTGGTGCAGGGTTGGATGATGCACGACGAACAGGGCAACGCCGTGGCGGGAACCTCCGGCAAGGTGCAGACCGATATCGAGGAACAGGAGGCCGACGACCCGCAGGCGGAAGGCGGCAAGCGCGGCAATTTCTTCGACCGCGCGTTTCTCAAGTCACTGAAGATTTCCCTGTAACGACCCGGCTTCAACCGGTCGTCCGGTATTCCAAACGGGGGGCGTGGCCGCAGTCGCCGCGCCCCCCGTTTTGCGCCTTCTTTCCTTGACACTGCGGCATCCCGCAGATTATTATTCCGTGTTTTCGCGGCCACCATGATCATTCTACTTTCCCAGGTACCGCCGGAAGGCCTTGTGCTGGCCGAGACCATCGGCCCGGACGTGTTGGGTGATCTGGGGGAAGGCGTGGTTGCCGGAGACGGTGTTCGTATCACCGGAACAGCCGGGTCCGAGGGGGATGGGCTGCGGGTTCGCGGGGTGGTGGAAGGCGTTCTGGAAGTGGTCTGCGGCCGCTGCCTGAACGCTTTTTCGATGCCGGTTTCGGCGCCGCTCGATGTGCTCTTCGACCGCATTATGCCGGACGGAGAAGAGATTGAACTGGGCGCGGGCGACATGGTCGTATGCCATCTGGAGGGGGACCGGGTGGATCTGGCCGAGGTGGCGCGCGAACAGGTGTTGCTGGAGTTGCCCATGTCGCCGGTGTGTGACGAGGGCTGCAAGGGGATTTGCCCGCAATGCGGGGAGGACCTGAATCGGGGCGCGTGCGGATGCGCCTCCCAGGTTACCGACCCGCGCCTTGCGGTGCTGAAGAAGTTGTTGGAGGGCTGACGCCCGTACCGCCCGCCGCGCGACGGCGTGGCCGTGAAGCAAGGTTGATCGACCGATGGCACATCCGAAACGCAAAACAAGCAAGAGCGTGGCGCGCAAGCGTCGCACCCACAAGAAGCTGACGGTTCCGGGGCTGGTGAACTGCCCCAACTGCAGCGAGCCAACCCGCCCCCACAACGCGTGCCCTTCCTGCGGGCAGTACAAGGGGCGTGAAGTTGTCGAGGCCTCGGCAATCTGATTTCCGGCGTACCGCCCGGGCGGTGCGTAGCGAGAGCTCCGGGCGTTAGCCCGGTTCGCCGATCATAACGGAGCCGAATTTCGTGCGCATTGCAGTGGATGCCATGGGCGGCGACCACGCCCCCGGCGTGATCGTTGAAGGGGCCGTTCAGGCCGCCCGTGACTATGGCATCGGAATCGATCTGGTGGGAGACGAGGTCCGGGTGCGCGAAGCCCTGGTGGGGTTTTCCCTGGACGGGCTCGACGTTCGCGTAATCCACGCGCCGCAAACGGTGGCCATGGATGAGTCCCCGTCGGTGGTGGTGCGCAAGAAGCGTGAATCGTCCATCTGGATCGCCAATCAGCGGGTGGCTGAAGGCGAATGCCAGGCAGTGATCAGCGCCGGCAACACCGGCGCCTGCATGGCCACCTCCCTGTTCGTGCTGAAAACCCTGCCCGGTGTGGAACGGCCGGCCATCGCCGCCGTGCTGCCGACCCTCAACGGCCATTCCATCATGCTCGACGTGGGCGCCAACGTGGATTGCAAGGCCGCGCATCTGGTGCAGTTCGCCTACATGGGCTACGAATACGCCAAGCGGGTGCTGCGCATGCCATCGCCGCGCGTGGGGGTGTTGTCCATCGGCGAGGAGGAGGGTAAGGGCTCCTCCCTCACCAAGGAAGTGCACACCCGTCTGAAGAGTTCGCCGGTCAATTTCATTGGCAATATCGAAGGGCGCGACCTGTTCAACGGCAACTGCGACGTGATCGTGTGCGACGGCTTCATCGGCAATGTGGCCCTGAAAACCGGTGAGGGGCTGGTGGAGACCGTGATGGAAATGCTGCGCCGTGAAATTCGCTCCGCGCCCTTTGGCTGGCTGGGATACTGGTTGTTGAAGCCCGCCTTCCGGGCCTTCAAAAAGAAGGTCAGTTACTCGGAATATGGCGGTGCCCCCTTGTTGGGCCTTAACGGGGTCTCTATCATCTGTCATGGACGGTCCGATGCGTGGGCCATCCGGAATGCCGTGGGCGTTGCCAAGCGCATGGTGGAAGAACGCGTCAGTTCCCACATCGCCGAGGACGTTGCGGCCGATTTGCCCGAGCCGATGGAGGTTTCGTGACTGCTACGGTCATTGCGGGGACCGGTTCCTATGTCCCCGAGAGGGTTCTGACCAACGCCGACCTGGAACGGATGGTGGACACTTCCGACGAGTGGATCACCGCCCGCACCGGCATCCGGGAGCGGCGGATTGCCGCCGATAATCAGGCGACCTCCGATCTGGCCATCGAAGCGGGCCGTCGCGCCATCGAGGCCGCGGGGATCACGGCCCAGGACGTGGACCTGGTGCTGGTGGCCACCGCCACCCCGGACATGTTCTTTCCGGCCACCGCCTGTCTGGTGCAGACCGCCCTGGGAGCCACCAACGCCGCCGCCTTCGACCTTTCCGCCGCCTGCTCCGGATTCATCTATGGCCTGAACGTGGCCGATGCCTACATCCGCTCCGGCAGCTACAAAAACGTGCTGCTGATCGGCGCCGAGACCATGAGCCGGGTGGTGGACTGGGAAGACCGCACCACCTGCGTGCTGTTTGGCGACGGTGCCGGGGCCGTGCTGTTGCAGGCCGGGGAGGGCGACACCGGTTCCGGGGCCCCCGGATTGATGCGCACCGACATCCATTCCGACGGCGCCGCCTGGGACTATATCTGCGTGCCGGGGGGCGGCTCGCGCATGCCTCCGAGCGATGCGCTGGTGGACAGCCGTCAGCAGTTTCTGAAAATGAAGGGCAACGAAACCTTCAAGGTGGCGGTGCGCAACATGGAGCGCGCGGCGCGCACGGTGCTGGAGGACGCGGGCGGCATCAAGGCCCACGACCTGGCGCTGGTGGTGCCGCACCAGGCCAACATGCGTATCCTGAATGCCGTGGCCGAGCGCCTGGAACTGCCTGCTGGCAAGGTGTACGTAAATCTGGACCGGTACGGCAACACCTCGGCTGCCTCGGTGCCGCTGGCTTTCGATGAGGCGGTGCGGGCCGGGCGCCTGGAACGGGGGGATCTGGTGCTGATGCTGGCATTCGGTTCGGGACTTACCTGGGGGGCGGCGCTGCTCAGGTGGGGCTGAGCCGGGCATGAGAGAGAGGGCGGAATGGCCGGAGGTGACCGGCGTTCCGATTGACATTCCGGCGCGGGTTTTTCACAATCACGGCACCCGCGCCGTTCCGGTTTGGATCAGAGGATAACGTCTTGAAAACCGCATTCCTGTTTCCCGGTCAGGGGTCGCAGACCGTTGGCATGGGTCGCGACATCGCTGCAGCCTACCCCGTTGCCAAGGAGGCCTTTCAGGAGGCCGACGACGCGTTGGGCTTTGCGCTTTCCGACCTGTGTTTTAACGGCCCCGAAGATAAACTGGGGATGACCGAGTACACCCAGCCGGCGTTGCTGGCCACGTCGGTGGCCATCACCCGTGCGCTGGCGCAGGAAGGGGTGGTCCCGGATGCGGTGGCCGGGCACTCACTGGGCGAATTTACCGGGTTGGTGATTGCCGGCAGCCTGACGTTTGCCGACGCCCTGCGTCTGGTTCAGGCCCGGGGCCGCTACATGCAGGAGGCCGTTCCCGCCGGGGTCGGCCGCATGACCGCCGTGCTGGGGCTGGACCGGGAAACCCTGGGCGAAGTGTGCGAGGCCGCCGAGCAGGACCAGATCGTGTCTCTGGCCAACCTGAACTGCCCGGGGCAGATCGTGATCGCCGGGCACCGGGAGGCGGTGGAGCGGGCCGAGGACGGCGCCAAGGCGGCCGGGGCCAGCCGGATCATTCCGCTGCCGGTCAGCGTTCCGTCCCACTGTGCCCTGATGGAAAAGGCCGGGGAGCAACTGGACCGCGACATGCGCGACATCACCGTGGAAGACCTGTCGATCCCGCTGGTCAACAACTGCGAGGCCCGCGAGATACTGGTGGCGGCAGATGTGATCCCGTCCGCGCGGCGGCAGATTTCGTCGCCGGTGCTGTGGGGCGACAGCATCCGGACGTTGATCGAGGAACTGGAAGTCCACCGCTTTATCGAGGTCGGCCCCGGCAAGGTGCTGACCGGGCTGCTGCGGCGTATCGACCGCAAGGCGGTGGCCATGAACGTGGAAGATACCGCTTCCCTGGCCGCCACCCTGGAGAAGGTTCGCGCATGAATGGACTGAATGGAAAGCTGGCGCTGGTCACCGGCGGCACCCGCGGCATTGGCAACGCCATCGCCCGCGCCCTGCTGGACGCCGGAGCCCGCGTGGTGGTCACCGGGCGGGACGCCGCGGGCGCCGAAAAGGCAGCGGCGACGCTGGCCGAGGCGGGCGGCGAGTGCCGGGGCGTGGCGCTGGACGTGTCCGACTTCAACCAGGTGCAGGAAGTGATCAAGGGGCTTGAGAAAGACCTGGGCGCCTTCGATGTGCTGGTCAACAACGCCGGGATCACCCGCGACGACGTGGTGATGCGCATGAAGGAAGAGGACTGGGATGCGGTGCTGAACACCAACCTCAAGGGCTCCTTTGCGTGCGCCAAGGCGGTCATCCGGGGCATGATGAAAAAGCGCGGGGGACGGATTATCAACGTCACTTCCATTGTCGGTACCATGGGCAATATCGGTCAGGCCAACTATGTGGCTGCCAAGGCCGGTACCGAGGGGCTTACCCGCACCCTGGCGCGGGAGTATGCCAGCCGTGGCATCACCTGCAACGCGGTGGCCCCCGGCTTTATCGATACCGACATGACGCGCGCCATGGAACCGGCGGCCCGTGACCAGCTGACGGGGCAGATCCCCATGGAGCGGTTTGGTCAGCCGGAAGACGTGGCCGGAGTGGTGGTGTTTCTGGCTTCGGATGCGGCCGCATATGTCACCGGTCAGGTGATTCATGTGAACGGTGGCATGCTGATGTAACGGTTTTGGGCGGTACCTTCCCGGGTGCCGCACGTTATTTTGTGATTCAACGCATAAAGGAGATTGCGATGTCTGCCGTGGATGAAAAGGTCAAGGAAATCATTTGCACCCAGTTGGGCGTGGAAGCCGACGCGGTCAAGCTCGAGGCCAACTTCGTGGACGATCTGGGGGCCGACTCCCTGGACACCGTGGAACTGGTGATGGCGTTTGAGGAGGAGTTCGACATCGAGATCCCCGACGAGGACGCTGAGAAGATCACCACCGTTTCGGCGGCGGTGGACTACGTTTCCAGCAAGGTGAGCGCCTGATCCAGTCCCACTGGATTTAATTCCGACCGCCCCGGGGAGAGATCCGTTTCTTTCCCCGGGGTGGACGACTTACGAACGGAGAGTTGGCTCTGAGACGGGTAGTCATTACAGGAATGGGGGCGGTAACGCCCATCGGTAACGATCTGGCCACCACCTGGGACGCGCTTTTGGCAGGTACCTCGGGTGTGGGGCCCATTACCCGTTTCGACGCCTCCGAACTGCCCACGCAGATCGCGGCGGAGGTGAAAGGGTTCGATCCAACCAAGTACATCGAACCCAAAGAAATCAAAAAGATGGCGTTGTTCATCCACTATGCCCTGGCAGCCACCCACATGGCGGTGGAGGATTCCGGGCTGGAGATCAATGATGCCAATCGCGACCGGGTGGGGGTCTATATCGGCTCCGGAATCGGCGGCCTGCCGGCCATCGAGGAAACCGCCCACAAGGTGGCGGCCCAGGGTCCGCGCCGGGTGTCGCCGTTCTTTATTCCCATGACCATCGTCAATCTGGCCTCGGGCCACGCGGCGATCCAGACCGGCGCGCGGGGACCGAATCAGGCTTCCGCCACCGCCTGTGCGGCCGGATCCCACGCCATTGGCGATGCGTTTAAAATTATCCAGCGCGGGGACGCCGACGGCATGATCGCCGGCGGCGCCGAGGCGGTGATCTGCATGCTGGGGGTGGCGGGTTTTTGCGCCTCCCGTGCCCTCTCATCGCGCAACGACGATCCGCAAACCGCCAGCCGCCCGTTCGACCGCGACCGGGACGGTTTTGTGATGGGTGAAGGCTCCGGCGTCATGGTGCTGGAGGAACTGGAATCCGCCCGCGCCCGTGGCGCCCGCATCTACGCGGAAATCGTCGGCTACGGCAGCACCGGTGACGCCTATCACATCACCGCTCCGCCGGAGGATGCCAACGGCGCGGTGCGCTGCATTCAGGCGGCGCTGAACGATGCCGGAATGAACCCGGAGGAAGTCGGCTACATCAACGCCCATGCCACCTCCACCATGGCCGATGCCCTGGAAACCCGCGCAGTCAAAACCGCTTTTGGTTCCCACGCCAAGAATCTGGTCATGGGTGGCACCAAGTCCATGACCGGCCACCTGCTGGGCGCGGCGGGCGGAATTGAGGCCATCTTTACCGGTCTGGCGCTGTACCATGGGGTCATCCCGCCCACCATCAACGTCAGGAACCCGGACCCGGAGTGCGATCTGGACTGTTGCCCGGACACTGCCCGCGAAGTGGCCATTACCGCTGCGGTTTCCAACTCCTTCGGTTTTGGCGGAACCAACGCATCCCTGGTCCTCAGGAAATTCACCGGGTAGGCGATGGGGCGGCAGCCGCCCCGGATGGGTGGTGGTGCGTGCTGCCCCGACGACGGATTTCCCCGGGTGCGCCCAACCCGCGTGGCCTGCATCTCCACTGATTGCCAGGCCGTGCGCCCAGTGCTGCCCAACTCCCACGGAACACCGCTGAATGACTGATTCCGGTCCATTGCTCCCATCGGCAGACCGGGCTGCGGGCTCTGCCCGCTCGGCCTTTCTGATTGCGGGAACCCGCTCCGGGGTTGGCAAGACCACCGTGGCCCTGGGCCTGATGGGCGCGCTGGCCAGTCGGGGCCTCGCGGTGGCGCCGTTCAAGGCCGGCCCGGACTTTATCGACCCCGGCCTGCACCGCCTGGCCGCAGGGCGCCCATCCCGTAACCTGGATAGCTGGATGATGCCGCCCGCGGCGGTGGCGGCCTCGTTCGCGCGGGGGCTGAGGGGCCATGACGTGGCGGTGGTGGAGGGGGTGATGGGATTGTTCGACGGCGCTGCGGGGGACGACCTGTCCGGCTCCTCCGCCGATCTGGCCCGGCGCCTGGGCATTCCCGTGATTCTGGTGGTGGATGCTTCCGGCATGGCCGCATCGGTGGCCGCCGTGGTGCATGGCTTCGCGACCCTGGATCCGGATGTGAACGTGGCGGGGGTGATTCTCAACCGGGTGGCTTCGCCAAACCATTTGGAGCACCTCGTGGATGCCCTGAACGCCCACACCACCATTCCGGTGCTCGGGCATCTGCCACGGGATGTGGGAATTTCCCTGCCGGAGCGTCACCTGGGGCTGGTCACCGCCGAGGATCTGTCTGACGAAGGCGTGTTGACGCGGATGGCCGAGCGGGTGGCCGAGGGGGTGGACGTGGACCGTCTGCTGGCGTTAACCACGATCACGCCGCCCCCGGCTCCCGCGGTGGTTTCCCTTCCCGAACCGGTGGTACGCATCGGGGTGGCGCGGGATGCGGCCTTCTGTTTTATCTATCCCGATACCGTGGAGGCGCTGGAGGCGGCCGGGGCGCGGATTGTGCCGTTCAGCCCGCTCTCCGACCCATCGCTGCCGGAGGTGGATGCCCTCTATCTGCCGGGCGGCTATCCGGAACTGCACGGGGAGGCGCTGTCCGCCAATGTGCCCATGCTGGAAGCGGTTCGCGGCGCGGCGGGGACTGGGATGCCGATCTATGCCGAATGTGGCGGGCTGGTCTACCTGAGCCAGGGGGTGACCCGCCCGGATGGGGCGACCTTCGGATTTTGCGGCGTGCTGCCTGCCCGCTGCCGCTTGCTGGAGCAACGCGCCGCACTGGGCTACCGCGAAATTGCCGTCACCGCCGACGGCCCGCTGGGCCAGGCGGGGTCGACCCTGCGCGGGCACGAGTTCCACTACGCGGAAATCGACCGCGCCGCCCTGGAGTCCTCCGGGGTGTCCACCACGCTCACGCTGGCCCGCCGCGGGGGCAAGGGAGCGCGGGCGGAGGGGTATCGGGTGGACAATGTTCTGGCCACCTGGGCGCATGTGCTGGCGGACCACCGGGTTGCCGCCGATTGGGTGGCGTTTGTGCAAACCTGCCGCAACACGCTGGCCGCACAGCGGTCGGCTGGTCTATCCTGAGGGACTGGACGTCATTGGTTGGTACAGGGAACACAGGGCATGGGCATCCTCCGCGAAACCCTTCGGGAAAAGGTCGCCACCGGGCTGGCCGCCTGCATCGGCTGCCGTGAGTGCCTGCGCGTGTGCCCGGTGGCACCGCCATCCCTGCGCATTGCCGACCTGAACCAGGCCACCTCTGCCGGGGACCCTCCCCAGGGAGAGATTGCCCGGTTTGCCGCCGAATGCACCCAGTGTGGCCTGTGCGTACCAGTCTGTCCCACCGGCCTGGAGCGTGACGCCATGGTGCTGTGGCTGCGGAGCCGCATGGACCCGCGCCCGCGGGAGTATTTCCGCCTGGAAACCTTTGGCCCTGGCAAGTCGGTGGGGCGGAAGGTGGGCGTGGCGGTGCACAACCTGAAAAACCGGGGCCGTCTTGGACAGTTGGCCCAGCATGCGGACAAGCGCAGCCTGCAACCGGCCGACACCCTGTTTTTCTTTGGCTGCACCATCTTCTCCGAAACCGGCATGGCTGCCAAGGTGCTGGACATCGCCGATTATCTGAAAACCGGATACGAGGTGCTGGGCGGGCTCACCTCCTGTTGCGGGTGGGGGCACTACATGGCCGGCGACCTGACCCGGGCCGAGGAGATGATGGCCCATGTGGCCGGTCGCATCGGCAAGGTGGCGCCCAGGGAGGTGGTGGTCAGCGGCTCTGAATGTTACGCGGCCCTGTCGCGCATCGCCGCCGTGTACGACACGCCATTCACCCCGGTCACCGTTTCCAGCTGGATTCGCCGGAACCTGCACCGCTTTCCGCTCCGGCACTTCGCCGGCACCATGACCTTTCACGATGCCTGCCACACCAGCCGCAAGCTGGGGGAGGGAGAGGAACCGCGCCGGGTGCTGAGGCAACTGGGCGCCATGGTGGAGATGCCGCTAAGCGGCGCCGCCGCCCCCTGCTGCGGGCATCACCAGTTTGGCGTGAACCCCGAACAACTGCTGAAGTTGCGTCGGGACCGGCTGGACATGGCCGCGGACGCCGGGGCCCAGCGCATGGTGGTGGAGTGTGTCCACTGCCAGGAGGCGTTTTCCCCGGTGGCCGTGAAAGGGGAGGTGGAGGTGGTCAGCCTGGTGGACCTGATCCACGATCTCATCATTGCCGATAGTGGCCCTACGCCCCAACCGGTGCATTTTTCCGCCCCGGTGCCGTCCAACGACGGCTCCCGGGTACCAGCCGAGGGCGCGTGAACTACCTGATTGCCGGATTCGGTCCCGCCGGAGCGCACGCGGCCACGGCCATCCGTGAGGCGGACCCTCAGGCCCGGATACGCGTGTTCAGCGCCGACCCGCACCCGTTCTATTTTCGCGCCTCCCTGCCGTGGTACGTCCTGGACCGCATTTCCAGCGATGACCTGTGGGCGGTCCCGAAAGGTCACTGGGAGGCGTTGCGGGTGGAACACATCCCGCGTCCCCTCATATCGATCGACCCTGGCGGGCAAACCGTTACCGATTCGGAAGGACTCGAGTACCGGTGGGACCGGCTGTTGCTGGCCTGTGGCCTGTCCCCGGCACGGCTCGGGTGTCCGGGCGAAAATGCCGGGCAGGTGGTCGGCTTCGGCACCCTGGAGGATGCGGTCCGGGTGCGCGAACTGTGCCAGCAGGGCGGCCGCGCGGTGATCACCGGAGGCGGAGTGCGTGCCCTGTCGCTGGCCTGGGTGGCCCGGCGCATGGGGGTGGACGTGACCCTGCTGGTGCCGGAGGCCGGACTGGGCGCCCCGTGGCTGGATGCGGCGGGAAGCCACCAACTGTTCCGCAGGCTGGCCGACGATGGTGTGGAGGTGCGGTTGGGCGAGCGCGTCACCTCGGTGGAATCCCAAGGCGGACGGGTGGCGGCGGTGGGTACCGACCGCGGCAAGGGCATTGCCTGCCGTTGGGTGGGGGTGGGGGTGGACGGCCCGCCGCAACTGGCCTTGGCCGGAAGCGCTGGATTGGCCGCCGGGCCGCGCTTCGGGTCGAGCGGCGGAGAGTTGCAGGTGGACGGACGCCTGCAAACCGGAGCTCCCGGCATCTTTGCGGCCGGAGACGGCTGCGCGGTGATTCACGATGGTCACCGGCTGACCTGTGGCGGCTGGCAGGCGGCGGCCACCCAGGGGCGGGTGGCGGGCATCAATATGGCCGGAGGGGATGCGGTCTATGAGGCGTGCCGCCATTACCACGCGGCCACCCTGTACGACCTGCCCATGACCCTGATCGGCGCATGGGACGCCGAGGGCGACGCGGAGGTCACCACCAACCCGCGCGCGGAGGGTTTCCGGCGTCTGGTGTTCCGGGACGGGGCCCTGATCGGCGCGGTGCTGCTGGGAGACCGGCGGCATGCCAATGTCCTGCGCCGGGCGGTGGAAATGGGGGTCAAGGTGCGCGGACACGAACTGCAAATGCTGCGCACTGACGTGGATCTGAACCGTCTGCTGCGCCCTTCCGGCGAATACCACTTATACTGACCCCCCTGTTGTCGATCCCCCAAGGAGTCCGCATGTCCCGATTGTTCCCTCGCCCGGCCGCGCTGTCCGCCCTGTTCCTGCTTTTTGCCTGCGCCTCCGGGCCGGTTCCCCTCCCGCATGCCGTGGAGGGCCACATGGACCTGCCACAGGGGCATCCCTCCCCCCACGGGCACGCTGCCGCAACGGAGGATTCCGAAACGGCTTCCGCCCCCGGATTCGAGGCGTTTGCCGCCAGTTCCCCCTACCGGGATATCGACTCCCTGAGCGCCGGGAGCATCGTGCATCTGCCCACCGGCCGTCAGGTGAGCGAAACCCAGTTGCTGGACCTGCTGGCCGACCACCGGGTGGTTTTTGTGGGCGAAATGCACACCAGCCTGGAGGACCACCGCATCCAGCTTCTCGTCCTCAAGGCGCTGGAAGCGCGCAAGGGGGGGCAGGTGATGGTGGGGCTGGAGATGTTTCCGCACACCGCCCAGGCCGATCTGGACCGGTGGGTGGCGGGGCAGATGGATGAGGCGGCGTTTCTGAAGGTGTGGTACCGGCACTGGTCGGAGGACTGGGAGTATTACGCGCCGATCATGCGCTATGCCCGCGAGCGGCACATCCCGCTGATCGCCCTGAACGCCACCCGCGAGGAGGTGAAGGCGGTCTCCTCGGGAGAGGCCGAGGTGCCGGTGGTTGATCCAATGCTGGCCGCCGATCCGTACCACGAGGCCTACATGACCGCCATTCTGGGCGGCCATGGCCATGGGGGGAGCGGCGGTTTTGGCCGCGTGCAGCGTCTGTGGGAGGCGACCATGGCGGAATACGCGGCCCGCGCCCTGGAGCGGGAGCCCCGGCGCACCCTGCTGGTGCTGGCGGGGGCCGGGCACGTGCAGTACGGTTTTGGCATTCCGCGCCAACTGTTTGCCCGCGTGCCGGTCTCCTACACCACCCTGGTGCCGGTGACGGTGAGCATGCCCGCGGAGCGGGAAGAATTGCAGATGGACGTGGACATGCCCGACTTTCCCATGCCGTATGCCGACTTCGTGTGGGCGGTGGATTACCGGGACCGGGAGGGAGAGCGGGTGATGCTCGGTGTGAGTCTGGACCCGCGCGACGACGGCCTGTTCGTGCGGGGTGTGTTGCCCGGCTCCCCGGCGGCGGATGCGGGGGTTGCCGAGGGCGACCGGCTGGTATCGCTGGACGGCAATGCCCTGTCCGATATGGCCGACGTGAAGGCGGCCATGACCGTGGCCGTGGAGGGTCACAACGGGATTCTGGTGGTGGCGCGTTCCGGCACCGAACACACCCTGTCCATCGCCTATCGCAAACCGGCCCCGTTGCCCGAAGGCCATCCGCTGCCCGGCGAAGCGGACGATATGGCGCCCCACGAGGCACGGCCGTAGATGGGCGTGTCCTGTTCAGTCCGTTATGGCACCCGGCCCGATTTGCGGGATTTGCATCTCTTTGGTACCTTTCACCTTTGTGCGGACCTGTATCCGCCGCTTGACTGAGAGGGGTCATGCTTCCCGCATATTTGCAGTACTGGGGCCTGAAAGAGGCGCCATTTTCCCTGGCGCCGAATCCAAGGCTGTTTTATTTGAGCGATCAGCACCGCGAGTGCCTGATGCGTCTCAAGTACGCCATTCATTCCGGCAAGGGCGGGGCCTTGTTGATCTCCGAGGAGGCCGGAGACGGCAAAACCACCACCTTGCAACTGCTGATGCAGCATCTGGTGGAGGAGACCCGGAACCAGATCCGCATCGCCTATCTGGACTATCCGACCATGACCCCGGCCCAGATGGTGGCCGAGATTGCGCGCCAGCTTGGCGTGGAAGGGGTGCGTGGGGACAAGGTCCACGACATCAACCTGCTGCGTGACCACCTGAAGGAGTGCCATGCCCGCGGCATGCGCAATCTGGTGATCGTGGACGAGGGCCAGATGATGGCGGAACAGCCGGAACTGCTTCAGGAGTTCCGCATCCTGCTCAATTTCTGCTCCTCCGGTGAATTTCTGCTCGGCTTTATCCTGTCGGGGCAGGCTCCGCTGGATGCCGCGGTGCGGTCCTTCCCGGAATTCTGGCAGCGGTTGCCGGTGCGCTTCATGCTGCGCAACCTGAATCAGGTGGATACCTGCAACCTGATCCACCACCGGCTGGCGGTGGCGGGCGCCGAGCGGCCCCTGTTCACCGACATGGCCATGCAGGGCATTTACCGTTTTTCCCAAGGCTGTCCGCGGGTGATTTGTGCGGTGGCCGATCTGGCGCTGGTGGTCGGGCACAGCAACCGGGCCCGCTACGTGGATTTTGCCGAGGTCACTCAGGCCTGTTCCGACATGGAGCACTCCAGTTCCTCCTACCACTACTACGATTACCTGGAAACGGAAGAAAAAACGTCCAAGGGTGACTGGCCCGATGGGTTGGCCCCGGCGGCCACCTTCGGCGCCGCGGATCCGGCCCCGGGCTATTCGGGCGGCACGCGCGGAACCCGCGGGCGCTCCGCCCCGGCGCCGTACCCGGCCCGCACGGTTACCATGCCGTCGCCGCAGATTGCCTTCAGCCTGGCCTCCGAATCCGAAACGGAGCGATACGACGATCCGCGTGCCCTGCCCACCGATCCGATTCCTCCGAACTGGGCCCCTGCCGCCTCGGCGGAACCGATGACCCACCCGGATACCCAGCCGGAGCAGGCGGGAACCGGCGAACCTTCCCATTCCCATCCGCGGCAGGACACGCGAGCCGCTGATCCCGGCCCGCCGTCGGTGCCGCCGGAGGCGCTGGAGGGATTGCGCAAGGAGCCGGTTCATTGCCCCCATTGCGGCATTTCGGTGATGAGCACCACCGAGGCCTGTCCCAAGTGCCACACCCTGCTCAAGGTGGCCTGTGGCCGCTGCCGTTCGTTGCAATCGGTGATGCGCAACCGCTGTGGATACTGCGGCACGCCCATCCACGCCTGGTCGCGGGAGGCGGAGCGGGAACTGCTGGCCGGCCTCAAGCGATTGGGCATGTACCGCAGCCCGAAAAGTGCCGAGCGGGTCAAGTTCAACCATCACCGCACCATGGAAGGGCGGGTGCTGTACTTCGCCGACCGGGATGGGCTGTTCCGCCAGGGGGCGAAGATCGCCGAGGTGAAGGGAGACGAGGCGGGCACGCTGAAGACCGCCGGCATCATCGTCGGCAGTCGACGGTTGGTGCTGTTGTTGTCCTCCGGCAAGCTGGATATGCCGCTGGATGCCGTGCAGGCATGTGATCTGCTGCCCGAGAAGGCGCCCCAGGGCGGCGGGCTGATGCTGCGTACCCACGAGGGTGCATGGCAGGTGCAACTGCCGGTGCGCGAGGGACGGCGCCTCGCCCTTTATCGCCTGTTGCAGGCATATTTCTCGCGGATGCGCACGGCCGGGGAGTGATCCCTGGCGGGATTCATGCCGTCTGGTATGCTGGGCGAGAGATGCCCCACGCACGAATCAAAGGACAGATCTTTCTGGCCGCACGCTGCGGTATGGCCGTGTTGGCCCTGTTGCTGGCGGTTCCGGGGGCGGCAAAGGCCCAGAATGACGCCGACCTCCTGCACCAGCGCATTACCGGTGACCAGGGAGACGGTACCGTCAGTCACTATCAGCTATCGGAAATGGTGCCTCCCCTGGGAGAGGATTCCGAGGAGTGGGCCGCCAGACGGCGTTCCGTGGCCAAGCGCATGGCGCAGCGGGAATTGAGCGATATGCTCCGCTCCTGGGCTGAAAGCGACAGCGTTCTGGGTTCGGTGGAGCGGTTGCGCACCACCGATTTTTCGCTGACCGGATCGGCGGCGCCCGAGGGGGAGGCGGACGCGAACGGTTTGCGCCGGAGTACGCCCAGCGTCCGGCTGCGGCTGTCCGAGACCATCCGCCTGCGCGTCAGCAACGGCGCCCTGTCCCGAGATCTCTACTATGACGTGGTGGACCAGCACGCCTGGATGGAACTGTTCGGGGCGGAACTTAAGGATGGGCGAACCGGCCTGTCCCTGACCAACGAATACCTGGGCGATGAGGATGTGGCCCGGGTGCTGTTCACCATTCGGCATCGGCTGGAATGAAAGATACTCTGCTGGCCATCGGGCTGATGTCGGGCACCTCTGCCGATGGCATCGACGCGGCGCTGGTTTCCGTCACCCGGGAACCGCGCACGGTGACGTTGCGTCACTACGTGGAACTTCCCATGCAGCCCCGCATGCGCGCCCGGGTGCTGAACGCCGCCGGGGGGGAGGCAACCAGCCGCGACCTCTGTCTGCTGGATGCATCGCTCGCAGAGGCCTTTGCGGAGGCTGTGGAGGCTCTTTTGAAGGGAGCCGGGGTATCGGCGGAGCAGGTGGACGTGATCGGCTCCCACGGGCAGACCGTGTGGCATGCGCCCGACGCCACCCCCCCATCCACCCTGCAACTGGGTTCCGCGTCCCATCTGGCGGCGCGCTCCGGCGTTGCGGTGGTGTCCGACTTCCGCTCCGCGGATCTGGCCCACGGCGGACAGGGGGCGCCGCTCACGCCGCGCCTCCACCATTTGCTACTGTCCGACGCGCAGAGCGACCGGGTGGTGGTCAACGTGGGCGGCATTGCCAATCTGACCTGGCTGCCTGCCGGACGCGATGCCGACTCGGTGGTTTCCTTCGACACCGGCCCCGGCAACATGGTGGTGGATGCCCTGGTGGCTGGATTGACCGGCGGGCAGGAGTTGTTTGACCGGGATGGTGCTCGCGCCGCCCGGGGGGAAACCAGCATCCCTCTGCTGGAGGAACTGCTCGCCCATCCGTTTTTTTCGGCGCCACCTCCCAAGTCCACCGGTCGCGAATTGTTCGGAAAACAGTATGTCAATGCCCTGGTGGCCCGCGCCGACGAGCGCGGGGTCAAGGGGGATGATCTGGTGGCCACCGCCACCGCCCTGACTGCCCACAGCATTGCCCGTGCGGTGGAGGGGTGTACGGCGCGGGCCCACGTTCTGCTGTGCGGTGGAGGCGCTAAAAACAGCACCCTGATGGGAATGCTGGAAGCGGCCCTGCCCCGCGCCCGGGTGTGGGCGGTGGAACGTTACGGGGTGGCCTCCGACAGCCTGGAGGCGGTGGCCTTCGCGGAGCTTGCCTGTTGCCACCTGTGGGGCGAGCCGGGCAACCTGCCCCGGGTGACCGGCGCCAGACAGCCTGTGGTGCTGGGAAGTTACACCCCAGCGCCCAAGCGGCCCCGTGTGTGACTTTCCATTGACGCAAATTCCGGCGGGCGGGTAGACTAGGACCCGTCGGCCACTCCCCCCCTTTTTTCCTTAAGGTGCGGTCCCGGACGGGCCGAAAGATATCCATCGCCATGCAAACCGTTCTCTACGCCCTATATTTCGTCGTCGTGCTGGCCGTGCTGATTTTCGTGCACGAGCTGGGGCACTTTCTGGTGGCCCGTTGGTGCAAGGTGCGTGTACTCACCTTTGCCATTGGCTTCGGCCCCACCATGTTCTCCCGCACCCGCGGTCACACGGAATACGCCCTCAAGGCGATTCCCCTGGGTGGCTACGTAAAGATGTTCGGTGAGGATCCGGAGGAGGAACTGCCCGAATCCGAGAAGAACGAGACCTTTTCCGGCAAGACCGTCTGGCAGCGCATGGCCATCGTGTTTGCCGGTCCCCTGTTCAATCTGGTGACTGCGGCGCTGATCTTCTGTGGTGTATTCCTGGCCGGCGTGCCCATGCTGATGGCCACTGTGGGGGACGTGCAGGCGGATTCTCCGGCAGCCATTGCCGGGGTGCAGGTGGGCGACCGCATCACCGCGATCGGTAACGGCAAGGTTACCGAGTGGGACGATATCCGGGCCCTGGTGCAGGAATCTCATGGGGCCACGCTACCGGTGACCGTGGAGCGAGGTAGGACCACCCTGCACCTGTCGATCACCCCCCAGAACACCGTCGGCAAAAACCTGTTTGGCGAAGACGTGGGCATGTGGCTGATCGGCATCCAGCCGCAGGGTGATTTTGAAACCCGCCGCCACAACCCGGTTGCCGCCATGTGGCTGGGCCTTGAAAAAACCTGGGACGTGACCTACATGATGGCGCTTGGCATCGCCAAGCTGATTCAGGGGGCGATTCCCGCCAGTACCATTGGCGGACCGATCCTGATCGCCCAGATGACCGGCGAGCAGGTGGATCAGGGGATGCTCAACGTGACCCTGTTCGTGGCCCTGCTTTCCATCAACCTGGGGATTCTCAACCTGCTGCCGATTCCGGTTCTGGACGGCGGGCATCTGGTGTTTCTGGCTGCCGAGGCTCTGCGTGGGCGCCCCGTGAGCGACCGGGTGCGTGACGTGGCGCAGCAGGCCGGTTTGTTCCTGCTGCTGGCGCTGATGGCATTTGCATTCTACAACGACATCGTGCGCATCTTCACCGGAGACACAGGTCTGGAGCCGCCGGCGACGGTTGTCGAGGCCCCGGCTGCGGAGCCGGACGCGGGCCGCCCGTAGCCGCGGATTTCCCCAAAATTTCTGGTTTCAAGCTCTGGCGAACGGTGCCAAGGTGCGTCGTCCCGCCGCGCGTCGTTCCACCCCGGAATCCCCTAGTTTCGGGGGAGGCGGGGCGGGGTTCAGGTGGAGCCGGTCTTCTTGCCGCCGCCAGCCTTTTTGCTGGCCGCTTTTTTTCCGGTGGTTTTTTTCCCGCTGTCGGAACTGCCGGGTCCGCTGGCACTGCTGGCCACACCAGAGCCGCCGGACTTCTGGTAGTCGGTGATATAGAAACCGCTGCCCTTGAACTGGATGGCGGGGGTGGACACCAAGCGTGACACGCTGCCGTCACATTCGGGACAGTCGGTCAGGGCGTCGTCGGTGTACTTCTGGATGGCATCGAATAGGTGCCCGCACTTTTCACATTGATATTCGTATATCGGCATGGGTTTGTCTGTTTCCGGTCAAAACCGCTTCTGTTCCAGGTGCGCCTGGTAGTTGTCGTAATGGGGCCCCGGCTTGAGCCGGGACAGGGCCTGTTCAATCCGATCCAGGCCTTCCTTCAACTGGTCCATCGAGGTGGCGAACGATAGCCGCAGGTACTCGTCGCCCCCGAAGGCGGCCCCCGGAATCACCGACACCAGCGCCTGCTTGAGCAGGTATTCGCACAGGGAGGTGGAGTCCTTGTATTCGTTGCCGTCCGCATCCACCATGGCAAAGTAGTGGGCGATGCGCGGGAAGGCGTAAAATGCCCCCTTCGGCTCGAAACACCAGATGCCCTCCATACCGTTCAACCGCTGGACCACGTAGTCCTTGCGTTGCTGGAAGGCCGCCACCATTTCTTTTAAGCACGATTGATCGCCTGTCAAGGCCGCTACCGATGCCCATTGCACGGTGGAGGTGACGTTGGAGATGTTCTGGCTCTGCACCATGGTCATCGCCTTGATGATTTCGGCGGGACCGGCGGCATAGCCCATGCGCCAGCCGGTCATGGCGTGGCTCTTGGACAGGCCGTTGACGGTAATGGTGCGTGCCTTTACCTGCGGGGACAGGGAGGCGGTGGCGACGAACTCGAAATCATCGTAGACGATCTTTTCGTAAATTTCGTCCGAGATGATCCACGCCCCGCACTCCAGGGCGATTTCCGCGATCTGCTCCAGCTGCTCGCGGGTATAGCCGGCCCCGGTGGGGTTGCACGGGTTGTTGAGGATGATGGCCTTGGTCTTGCGTCCCACGGCCTTCCTGAGCACGTCCGGATGCACGGTGAAACCGTCCGCCTCGCGGGTGCGGATCATCAGCGGGCGGGCATCGTTCAAAAACGCCTGATCCGGATAGGTAACCCAGTAGGGGGCCGGGATGACGATCTCGTCCTTGGGGTCGAACAGCACCTGGGCCAGGGTGAACAGAATGTTCTTGGCTCCGCAGCCCACGGTGATCTCGTCCGGCGTGTAGTCCAGGCCGTTGTCGGTCCTGAGCTTTTGGGCAATGGCCTTGCGCAGTTCCGGAATGCCCGCCGATGGCGTGTAGCGGCTTTTGCCGTCGCGAATGGAGGCGATGGCGGCCTCCTGCACGTGCTCGGGCACGCCAAAATCGGGCTCGCCCGCAGCCAGGCTGACGATATCCACGCCCTCGCTTTTCAGGCGCGCCGCCTCGGCGGTGATGCGCAGGGTGGGGGAGGGTTTGATCTTTTTGAGCCGCCCGGCCAGGGGCGATTCACTCGACACGTCGCTCATCCGCTTGCCTTTTTTTGCTTGAGCCGCTCCGCCACACCGGCGGGCACCAGGGAATCCACTTCGCCACCGGCGGTGGCAACCGACCTCACGATGCTGGAAGAGAGGTAAGTATACTCCTCGCTCGGCATCAGGAAGACGGTTTCGATATCGTCCGCCAGACGCCGGTTCATGAGGGCCATCTGCAATTCATATTCAAAGTCCGATACCGCCCGCAGGCCCCGCAGCAGGGCATCCGCGCCGCACGCACGGGCGAATTCCACCACCAGGCCGGAAAACGGCAGCACCGTTACACGGGGGGTGTCCGCCAATGCCTGACGCAGCATTTCCAGTCGCTCGTCCAGGGAGAACATGGGCGACTTGGCGGTGCTTTCCGACACCGCCACGGTTACCTGACCGAACACCGCCAGCCCCCGATGCAGGATGTCCAGATGGCCGTTGGTGACCGGGTCGAAGGTTCCGGGATAGATGGCGTGGCGTGGCATTTGGGGGCTCATGGGGTGTCACCCTGGTCCGGACTGTCCGGGAACAGCAGGGTGACGCTGGTTTTTCCGTAGCGGTAGGTCCGCCCCTTCTCCCACCCGGCGGTGGTTTTGGCAGCCAGTTCCGCACCGTGTTCCACCACGGCCACACCGCCGGGCGCGATTATATCGGCGGTGGCCAACAGGGGCAATGTGGTTTCCAGCTGCCCGGCGGCGTAAGGAGGATCCACAAACACCACGTCGAAGCCGCCCGCCGGACGGGCGGCGCGGCCCCGCGCCAGAAAACGCACCACATCCATGCGCATCACCCGTCCCCGGTCGTCGAACCCGAGCGTTTCCAGGCTGCTGTTGATGGCGGCCGCGTGGCGCGGGTTCTGCTCCAGAAACAGCACGGCTGCGGCTCCCCGGGACAGGGCCTCGAGGCCCAGGGTTCCAACCCCGGCAAACAGGTCCAACACCTGGGCGCCGGGCACCCGGTCCATCAAAATACTGAAGATGGCCTCCCGCACCCGGGACGAGGTGGGGCGCACTTCCTGCCCCGGCGCCGACGCTAGGCGGCGTCCCCGGGCGCTGCCGCCGATGATGCGCAAGTCCCCGGCCATCAGGCCCCCCCGCTCCGCCGGGCGGCGGTGGAAAACATAAAAATGGAGTGTTGCATGGGAGGGACGGTACCCAAATCCGCGCCGCTGTGCAATGCATCGCCTTTTATCGCCATGCCCGGCGCGGTATCATCGCGGCCAGCAAGGGAGCATGCATGCGTGACCGGATAAGCAATATCGGCCTGATTGCCGGGCCTCTGGTGTTTCTGCTGGTGTGGGCATTGCCCCAGGCGGAGGGGCTTTCCCCCGCGGGGCAGCGCACCGCCGGCGTGGCCCTGTGGATGGCCGTGTGGTGGATCACCGAGGCGGTGCCCATCTACGTCACCGGACTGGTGCCGCTGGTGGCCTTCCCCATGCTGCACATTCTGAAGGCCGGAGAGATGGCCTCCGCCTATGGCCACTACCTGATCTATCTGTTTATGGGCGGGTTCATGCTGGCGCGGGCCATCGAGCGGTGGAATCTGCATGAGCGAATCGCCCTGCAGATCGTCAGCAAGGTGGGCACCTCGCCGCGCCGGTTGATTCTGGGCATGATGGTGGCTACCGCGTTCCTGTCCATGTGGATCAGCAATACCGCCACGGCCCTGATCATGCTGCCCATCGGTCTGGCCATTCTGAACGAGGCGGCCCTGATCGGTGGCACCAGAGTGGAGGACGACCCGGATCTGCTGCGCACCGCCACCGCCATGATGCTGGGGGTGGCCTATGCGGCCAACATCGGCGGCATGGGAACCCTGGTGGGCACCGCCCCCAACGTGGTGTTCGTGGGGCAACTGGGGCAGATATTCCCGGACGCGCCGGAGATTTCCTTTCTGGATTGGATGCAGGTGGCGCTGCCCCTGGTGCTGGTGTTCATCCCACTGACGTTTTTTTATCTCACCCGCGTGGCGTTTCCCATTCATCGTTCGGAGCTCCCCGGAGGGCGCACGGTGATCGCCACCAAACTGGCGGAACTGCCGCCCCTGAAGGGGCCGGAATTGCGCGTGGCATGGGTGTTTCTGGCCGCCGCCCTGTTGTGGATCTTTCGCAAGACCATCGATCTGGGGTTCGCCAGCATTCCGGGCTGGGCCGACCTGCTGAGCGTCGGCGCCTGGGTCAACGATGCCACCGTGGCGGTGCTGGCCGCGCTGGCACTGTTTGTAATCCCCTCCGGCACCCCCACCCAGGGCGAAAATACCGGCAACCGGCGGCTTCTGGACTGGGAAACGGCCAGCACCATCCCGTGGGGACTGCTGGTGCTGTTCGGGGGCGGACTGGCGCTGGCCGCGGGGGTCGGCAAGACCGGCCTGTCCGAGTGGATCGGTGGGGCCTTTTCCGGCCTGTCCACCCTGCCGCTGGTGTTTACCGTGTTGATGATCTGCCTGCTGGTGACGTTTTTGACCGAGATCACCTCCAACACCGCCATTACCACCCTGTTCATGCCGGTACTGGCGGCTGTGGCGGTATCGGTGGGGGAGAACCCGATCCTGTTTATGCTGCCCGCCGCCCTGTCCGCCTCCTGCGCGTTCATGATGCCGGTGGCCACTCCACCCAACGCCATCGTGTTCGGCAGCGGATATGTGCGCATCCGCCAGATGGCCATGGCCGGGCTGAGCCTCAATCTGATCGGTGCGGTGCTGATAACCCTGGTCATCTATCTGCTGGCCATGCCGGTATTCGGCATCGACGGGGGCGTGATTCCGGACTGGACGGCGGGCAGGTGACCCGCATCCGTCTGACCCTGGCCTATGACGGCGCGGCCTACAGCGGCTGGCAGGCCCAGCCCAACGCACCCTCCATCCAGCAGACCATTGAAGCGGTGCTGGCGCGGGTGGAGGGGACCCCGGTGGCCCTGACGGCGGCGGGGCGCACCGATGCCGGTGTCCATGCCCTGGGGCAGGTGGCCCACTTCGATACCGCCTCCGGTCACGATGCGGCCGTTTGGGTGCGCGCCCTGAATGCGCAGCTTCCGCGCGACATCGCGGTGCTGGATGCGGCACCGGTGGCCGATGACTTTCATGCCCGCCATGCGTCCCATCACAAGCACTACCGGTACCGGGTGCTGAATCGCCCGGTGCGCTGCCCGTTCCGGCGCGGGGTGTGCTGGTATGTGCCGGTGCCGCTGGATGTGGCGGCCATGCAGTCCGCAGCCCTATGCTTGCTTGGCGAGCACGACTTCACCAGTTTCCGCGCGTCCGGCTGCGGCGCCAGCCATCCACGGCGCACCATTACCCGGCTGGATGTGGTCCGCATGGACGATGAGGTGGTGTTTGATGTGGAAGGCCCGGCGTTTCTGAAGCAGATGGTGCGCAATCTGGTGGGTACCCTGATCGAAATCGGGCGTGGCAGACGGCCCCCCGGCTGGGCCGCCCAGGTGCTGGCCGCCCGGGACCGGACCGTGGCAGGGGAAACCGCTCCGGCCTGGGGACTCACCCTCATGTCGGTCGGGTATCCCGACGAAGTTGAAAACTAACGGAATACTTAGCGTAACAGCAGGTAGTAGTCGTGGTCGCCGTCCACGTCGGAGCGGAACATGACGTGCAGTCCGGTGTCAGACATCTGAGGATAGCTGATCGTCCCGTCGGCGGTCAGGCGGGTACGTGTGAAGCCGTCCGGGCTCGCCACAAACAGGTCCTTGCCCTCGGTGGTATCGGCCACGAACGCGGCGGCCGTTCCATTTCCGGCCAGGGAGGGCGTGTAGGCGATCAACTGGGAACCGGATATCAGCACTTCGGTGGAGGTGGCCGGGGTGATCCACCAGACCTCCGACAACCTGCGAACCACCAGATTGTCGCCGGTGAGGTCAATGGCCAGCTGATCATCCTGTACGTCGTTGATGGTGATCTGCTCCGGGATGCCGGCCATGCTGCCGTCGGTGCGGATGCGGAAAACCTCCAGGTCGCCGTCGTAGGGGTCCGCGGGGGAGGTACTGCCCCGGTCCTGGTAATAGACCCAGGCACCATCCGCCGTAAGGCGCGGTGAAAAGCGGTTGCCAACACCAATGGTCAGCTGCAGTTCGGGCCCCAATACAAACCCGGTGCCGGGGTTGTTCAGGATGCGTGAGATCAAGTGCGTGCCCGCTGCGGTGGCATCCCGCAGGAACACCACGACGCACAGCGACGGGGAGGGGCACTCCACCACCGGTTGCCGTTCCAGGGCGCTGTTGTTGGTCAGCCACATGGCATTGTTGAAATTGTAGTCGTAGGCAACGATTTCGAAGTCGGAGCCGCCGAATCCCGGATTGGCCGGGTCCATGTCGGTGGCGTAGACTACCATGGCGCCGTCCGCCGAGATGTACGGGTTGATCTCCGAGGTCTTGAACACATGGTCGAGGAGGGTCGCACCCGGCGGAAACATGACCAAGGGCGGCCCGGTGGGTCCGAGCGCGCTGGTGCTCTGGATTTCCACGTCGGTGTAGTTGTGGTTGTTCTTGGCGTCCCGCACGGTGTTGGTGTAGACCAGCCGGCTGCGTCCCGCGTTCAGCCGCCCCTCGGATTGGGCATTGTTGTTGATGGTCAGTGGAATCGCCGGTGTGGTGGCGATGTACAGGGCATAATCCGGCGGGCTGAGTTGGATTCCGTCGTCAATTACCAGTTTTAGCCGGTACACGCCGTCCACGTCCGGTTGAAACGCGAACTCCGGTCCATTGGGTGGTGTGCGGTTTACGTTGGACCCGGAAGGGATGGCGTCCACGGTCCACTGATAGCTCAGGTTGGGGCTGTCGGAGTCGATACCCACACCACGCACGTTGACCAGCGTCTGCGTCACCAGGCGCCGGTCCACCCCGGCCAGAGCCACCGGACGGGCGTTGGTTTCGGTACTGGTCGCCGCCGCCAGCGCCCGTTGCAGCGGCTCGTAATCGCGGGCGAACTCCAGGGCCAGGTCGGCCACGTTATTGATGCTGCTCCCGGAGGCGCTCTTGGCGGCAGTAGCCACCAGGTTGTTCAGGTCCGCCATCTCCGTGCGGGAGACTCGCGTCCAGTCCAGTGGGTCGTTGTCCTGTAACAACAGGCGCACGGTGGCCTCGCTGGCCGGGTCGACGTCGCGGTCCGTGCTTACCGCGACAACATCATCGATCAGGCGCCGCATCAGGGTGCCATTGGCCGCGCTGCCCACCGCCAGCACCCAGGGTGTGTGGGGTTGATAGGTATCCCGGCTGGGGACCGTAATGCGGTAACGCCCGTTCCCGTCGGTGGTGGTGGAAGCCAGTGTCGGGCCCACCTGAACGCCGGTCAGGTCAATGGCGTACAGGCGTACTTCCACATTGCCGCCCACCGCCTCCATGCCGGACAGCGCCCAGGCCGTGGACGACAGGAACTCCCCCGCCCGGGAAAGCAGGGTCGGCTTGGCCAGTTGCACCCCGGCGGGCACCTTCACCACTCCGGTCATCGGCGTCGAGGTGGCCATGGTATTGTCGCCGCCGGGGCCGCAGGACGCCAGCAGGGCCATCAGACCCAGCGGCAACAGCAGCCTCAGCAACAAGCGGGACGCGTTTTGGACGGTATTCGGACGCATATTCGCAGAAATTAAATGCTATTTCGGTGCCATGGGCAGCCCGGGACATGCAAAAAACCGTGCGGATGGCACGCCGGACCCACTATTTCGCCACGTTTTACTGTATGAAACAAGGGGATGGGACGTTCCACCGTTGTCAGAACCGGGGATTGCTGGAATAATTGTTCCCATTCACCGGTTATTTTTCCCTGAAGCCGCACCGATTGTGTAGACCGAGGATACCCACATTATGGAAACCGTCTCCTTCACCCAGTTTTCCCGGCGCATTTCCCAGCAGGGCGTCATGCTGCGCCGCACCCGTCTGGACACCTTGCAGGTCAACCTGGGCAAACTCTGCAACCAGACCTGCACCCATTGCCATGTGAACGCCGGCCCCGGACGCTCCGAACAGATGAGTCTGGAGACCATCGACCACGTGCTCGACTTTCTGGGGGATTCCACCGCCGCCACCCTCGACATCACCGGCGGGGCCCCCGAACTGAACCCCAATTTCCGCTATCTGGTGGAGGAGGCGGTCAAACTGGGCAAGCGGGTCATCGTGCGCAGCAACCTGACCGTGATCTTCGAACAGGGGCAGGGGTATCTGCCCGGATTTTTCCGCGAGAACAAGGTGGAGGTGATCGCCTCCCTGCCATGCTACACCGCCGAGACCGTGGATGCCCAACGCGGGGACGGGGTGTTCGAACGGAGCATCCAGGCGCTTAAGAAGCTCAACGAACAGGGCTATGGAGACGACCCGGAACTGGTGCTGAATCTGGTGTACAACCCGCCCGGAATGTCCCTTCCCGGCGACCAGAGCAAACTGGAGGAGGATTACAAAAAGGCGCTGCAAGCGGACCACGGCATCGTTTTCAACCACCTGTTCACCCTCACCAACATGCCCATTGCGCGGTTTGCCGAATATCTGGCGCGGGAGGGCGAAACCGACGCCTACATGTGCCGCCTGGCCGAGGCCTTTAATCCGGACACCCTGGAACTCGTCATGTGTACCGGACTGGCCAGTGTCGATTGGGAAGGGTACGTCTACGACTGCGATTTCAATCAAATGCTGCGCATGCGCATCGGCGGCGCCCGCCCCCTCACCATCAAGGACGCCACCGACGCCGATCTGATTGATCGCCGCGTGCAGGTCATGGACCACTGCTACGGCTGCACCGCCGGTCCCGGCTCTTCCTGCACCGGAGCGCTCCGATAGGCGCGAGGCCATATCCGCATGGGTAGGCGGCAGTTGGAGGGGAACGGGCCTCCACCATGCGGCAGACATGGGGATTCCTGTTCCAGCTTGCAAAGTGACTACCGGTAGGGGTGGGGCTATATCCGCATGAGTTGACGGCGGTTGGAGGGGAGCGGGCCTCCACCGTGTGGCAGAAACAGAATCCCCGATCCAAATCGCGAAGCGAATACCGCCGTGCGCGTAGCACCTTGACCGGATGCGGGCGGGGCCGTACCATCGGCGGGCCATGCAACGCACCTTTGGGCGGAACGCCAGATGATGGAACTCTTTCACGAGGGGAAGCTCGCCCCCTATGCCTGCCACCCGGAGCAGAGCCGGGGCCGGCGCGTGGCCGAAACCCCGCCCACGGGGCGCACCGAGTTCCAGCGCGACCGGGACCGGGTGATCCACTGCAACGCCTTCCGCCGCCTGGAATACAAAACCCAGGTGTTCGTCAATCACGAGGGCGACCGCTACCGCACCCGCCTCACCCACACCCTGGAAGTGGCGCAGATCGCCCGCGGCATCAGCCGCATGCTGGGCCTGAACGTGGATCTGGCCGAGGCCATCAGCCTGGCCCACGACCTGGGGCACACGCCGTTCGGCCACAGCGGGCAGACGGCCATGGCCGAGCTGATGAAAGACTTCGGCGGCTTTGAGCACAACCGCCAGAGCCTGCGCATCGTGGACTGGCTGGAAGACCGCTACATGGCCTTTCACGGCCTGAACCTGACCTTCGAAACCCGCGAGGGAATTGCCAAGCACCGCACCCCCTACGACGCGCCGGAATCGTCTGATGTGTATGACTTCTGTGCCGAGAACGGCCCTTCGCTGGAGGCCCAGGTGGCCAATCAGGCGGATGAGATCGCCTACAATAACCACGACATCGACGACGCCATCAACGCCGGCATCATCACCCTGGACGACATGCGGCAGGTGAGCGTGTTTGCCCGCCAGCACGACCGGGTGCTGGAACGCTGGCCCGAGGCGCCGCCGCGCAAGCAACTGTACGAAACCATCCGCCGCCTGATCAGCTACCTGATTACCGACCTGGTGGGGCACACCCTGGAGCGAATCGAAGCCTCCGGCGTGCAATCGGTGGACGACGTACGGGCGATGCCGGAGGATCTGGTGTCGTTCTCTCCCGCCACCAAGCGTGAGAACGCGGAACTGAAACGATTTTTGTTCAACCGGGTTTACCGCTACTGGCGGGTGCAGCGCATGGCGTCCAAGGCGGAGCGGGTGGTGCGGGAACTGTTCACCGCCTTTGCCTCCCAGCCCGACCTGCTGCCGCCCCAGTACCAGGAAATGATCGGCGACAAGGCATCCGAGGCGCAGGTGGCGCGCGTGGTGGCCGACTATGTGTCCGGCATGACCGACCGGTACGCCATTGGCGAATACAAAAAACTGTTCGACCCCGAGGAGCGTGTGTAGCCCATGCAGGCGGAACGTCTGAACCTGATCCGCACCGGTGTGGGGTTTGCGGCCACGGTGGTGGCTGCGCGCCTGCTCGCGCCGGTGCTCATCTCCCACAACGGCTGGACCCATGTGGGCAACGTGCTGGTCACCGCCATGCTGGTGTTCGTGGCCTACACCGTATGGTATCTGGGGGTGGGAATCACCTACATCGCCACCCGACGCGCCCACGACCGGCATATCTTCCCGGAGGGCATCCACCTGGAGGGGCCGCTGGCGGTCAAGCTGGGGCTTCGCTATCTGGTGCTGTCGAGCATTTCCGCCTTCGGCGCCACCCTGCTGTATGCAGTAATCCTGCGCGGCCTGCGCTACAGCCAGTTGATGAACGGCTAGCCGCTTCTCCGATTTGCGACCCGCGATTTGGGTCGTGGTAAACTCGCGCCCATGCACATTCCATTTTCCAAGATGAGTGGTTCCGGCAACACCTTCGTGTTGATCGACAACCGGGGCAAGGTGGTGGAGGCGGCGCTGGAGGGAACCTCCCTTTCGTTCGAGGCGTTTGTCATCCGCGCCTGTTCACCGGTGCATGGAGTGGGCACTGACGGGTTGATTCTGATCGAGGGGTCGGACCGGTACAATTTTTCCTGGCGCTTCTTCAACGCCGACGGGTCCGCCGCCAACATGTGCGGCAACGGCGCGCGGTGCGCGGCGCGCTTCGCCCGCATGGCCGACATCACCGGCGATCAAGCGGATTTCGAGACGGGCGCGGGTGTGGTGCATTCCGAAGTCCACGGCGGCGACGTGGCGGTCACCCTCACCCCGCCGGGAGCCGTCACCCCGGATATCGAACTGACCCTGGGCGGTGAGGAATATACCGGTTATTTCATCAACACCGGGGTGCCGCATCTGGTCATTCCGGTGGAATCGGTTGGAACCCTGGATGTTCAGGTGTTGGGGGCCGAGGCCCGTTTTGACGAGCGTTTTGCCCCCGAGGGAACCAACGTCAACTTTGTGTCCCACTCCCCGGACGGCACCCTGCGGGTGCGCACCTACGAGCGGGGCGTGGAGGACGAGACCATGGCCTGTGGCACCGGCGTCACCGCCGCCGCGCTGGTGTACGCCCACTTGGGCAAGGCCACCTCGCCGGTTACGGTATCTCCAATTTCGGGGGAGCAGCTTACCGTGCACTTCACCCGTGAAGGCGACACCTTCCGCGCCGTCACCATCGATGGCCCCACCCGGGTGCTGTTCCGTGGCGAACTGGACCCGGAAGTCCTCCGCTAGACCGGTTTCCACCGTCCGCGCCGAGGAATTGGTGTACGGAACAACCCAAAAAAACGCCCACAACCCCAAGGGGGAAGCGGGCCGTTTTTTGATCTCCGCCGGATGGTGACCGGAACGGAGGAGTGATTGGTGGAGCGGAGGAGGATCGAACTCCCGACCTTCGCATTGCGAACGCGACGCTCTCCCAGCTGAGCTACCGCCCCAAGACAAATCACTCAAATTATAGGCCGGTGGCACGCCCGGCGTGGGCACCAGCGGGACGCGGTGCGCGTCCGGGGCCGGAATCATACCAGACGGCCGGCCACCGGGCAACGGAACTTGTTGCCCGTCAGCGGCTCTCGCCGGAAGTATCCGCCGGAGCCGCAGCGTCCGTGGCGGGTTCAGCCGGGGCTTCGGTGTTGCCGGTGGGCATGGCGACCGGCTCCGGCACGTTTTCGCCCAGCAGTTCCGCCGGGTCGCCGCCCAGCACCCGGATGCGGGAGCGGGCTTCCGCCTCCTGGGGCGATTCCGGGTGGGCTTTGGCCACCTCCACGTAGCGGGTGATGGCCAGGCCGGTGTCGCCGGAAATTTCCGCCATGTAGGCCATTTCCAGGCTGGCCTGCGCCGCCAGTGAGCGGTCGGCGGACGCGGCCTGTTTAAAATGCTCCGCCGCGTCGGTGTGCTGACCGGCGTTTGCCGCCAGATAGCCCAGCCGCATGTGGGCCACCGCCGCAAAGGGGGCGGGAGCGGAAAGCGCCTCCCGGTAACTGGCGCCCGCCTTGTCGGTGTCGCCGGTGGCTTCCAGGGTGCGGCCCAGGTTGATCTGGGCCATATACAGAGCCGGGCCTTCGGCACCTTCATTCAGGAAGGCCTGATACTTTTCCGCCGCTACGGCTGCGGCCTCGGCGCCGGGAGGCACGGTGGCGTCCGGATCCCCCGGATAGATGCTGGCGATTGCGGCCACCTGCCCCTGCAGATCGGCTTGGCGGGTTTCGCTGGCGCGCTTGAAGGCCACCGCTCCGGAAACCGTCATGATGATGACCACCACCAGTCCGACCAACAGTTTCCAGTTGGCCTCCAGCAAGTCCACAAAGCCTTCACCGGCTTCTGTGAAGCGGTCTGCGGGCATTCCGTGCGGTCCGTGGGGCAGATTGCGGTCGCTCAACGGTTTCTCCAAAACAAAAGGGGCCTGAACAGGTAGATGATATTCCCCGATCCATACGCACGGCACCCGGTGGCGGGGCCGCGAAAACCCACGTAACGTACCCGAAAAGCGCCTCAACCGGCAAGGGGATGCGTGGCTTTTGCGGTCCCGGCGTGGGTGGCGGGGGTGTCTCTGCTTCAACCCCGGGAAAAATGGGGGTATACTTCCCCTTCCCGTATTATTGATCGGAATTTTACCCGAACGACAGGCGCCGTGACCCAGAAAAAGGCCCAGTTTGAACCCTCCGTCAAGCGGCTCGAGGAGATCGTGCGCAGGCTCGAATCCGGCGAGCAGACGCTGGAGGACTCCCTCACCCTGTTCGAGGAGGGGGTGGGATTGTCGCGGGAGTGTCTGGACTTGCTGGGCAAGGCGGAGCAGCGGGTGGAACAGTTGATGAAGGAGCGCGGCATTGTGCCGCTGGACGCATCCGAACTGGGGGAGGACCGGTGAGCGGCTTCTCCCTCCGGGAATACACCGGCCACTGGGCGGCGCGGGTGGATGGCGCGCTTGAGAAGCGCCTGTCCGATCTGGCCACCACTCCGGCACGGCTGGCCGACGCCATGCGCTATGCCATTCTTGGCGGCGGCAAGCGGGTGCGGCCGATCCTGTGCGTGGCCGCGTTTCAGGCCGCCGGAGGGGAAGGGGAGAAGGTGTTGCCGGTGGCGGGTGCCCTGGAGTTGATCCACGGCTATTCCCTGGTGCACGACGACCTGCCCGCCATGGATGACGACGACCTGCGCCGGGGCCGCCCCACCTGCCACCGGCAGTTCGACGAGGCCACCGCCATTCTGGTGGGTGACGGCCTGCAAACCCTGGCCTTCAGCTGGCTCGCGGATGCGGACCTGCCGGAGGGGGTGCGCCTGAAGCTGGTGGCGGAGCTGGCTGCGGCGTCCGGCCCGTGGGGCATGGTAGGCGGGCAGATGCTGGACATGGAGGCGCAAACGACTGCTGGCGTGGGCGGCGGGCCGCACACCCTGGATCACCTGCGCACCATTCACGCCCACAAGACCGGGGCCCTGCTTACCGCCAGCGTGCGCATGGGGGCTCTGGCCGCCGGGGCCGACACCGGCGCGCTGACCGCCCTGACCGAATTCGGTCGCGCCATCGGGCTGGCGTTTCAGGTGGCGGACGACGTGCTGGACGAAACCGCCGACACCGCCACCCTGGGCAAAACCGCCGGCAAGGACAGCGCCCAGGGAAAACTGACCTATCCGGCATTGATGGGGCTGGACGGCGCCCGGGACTTTGCCCGGCGACTTAAAACCGACGCCATAGACCGGTTGGCACCCTTCGGCGAACGCGCCGAACCGCTGGCTGCCCTGGCTGAATATATTGTGGAGCGTGACCGGTGACCGACATCTCCCGCTATCCGCTGCTCGATACCATCGGCGGCCCCGCCGACGTGAAGACCCTGTCGCGTAAGCAACTGGTGGCCCTGTGCGCCGAAATTCGCGACTGCCTGATCGACGTGGTATCCACCACCGGCGGCCATCTGGGCCCCAACCTGGGCGTGGTGGAATTGACCGTGGCCCTGCACCATGTGTTCAACTCTCCGGTGGACCGGATGGTGTGGGACGTATCCCACCAGGCCTACGTGCACAAGCTGCTCACCGGCCGCCGCGACCGCATCCACACCCTGCGCCAGCACGGGGGCATTTCGGGCTTCCAGAAGCGCTCCGAAAGCGAACACGATCCGTTCGGCGCCGGGCACGCGGGCACCTCCATTTCCGCCGCCCTGGGCATGGCCGCCGGGCGCGACCTGAACGGTGGAAAAAACCATGCGGTGGCCATCATCGGCGACGGTTCCATGACCGCGGGCATGGCCTTCGAGGCGCTCAACCACGCGGGCGGCACCAAAAAGAACCTGCTAGTGGTGCTGAACGACAACGAGATGTCCATCTCCCCCAACGTGGGTGCCCTGTCCGCCTACCTGAGCCGCACCCTGAGCGGCGACCTGTATTCCTGGGTGCGCGAGGAGACCGAACAGATCCTCAGCCACATCCCCCGCGTGGGGCAGCGCATGGCGCGCATGGCGCGCAAGGCGGAGGAGGCGGTGAAGGGTTTCATCACCCCCGGCGTGGTGTTCGAGGAATTGGGTTTCCGCTACCTGGGCCCCATCGACGGCCACAATCTGGACCACCTGATCCCGGTGTTGCAGAACATCCACAAGCTCAAAGGCCCCACCCTGCTGCACGTGGTCACCAAAAAAGGCAAGGGCTATGCCCTGGCCGAGGACAATCCGGTCAGCTATCACGGTACCCCCAGGTTCGACAAGACCGTGGGCGTGCAGGGGGGGGGCTCCACCCTGCCGGCCTTCACCAAGGTATTCGGTGATGCCCTGATCGAACTGGCGGAGCGCGATCCGGACGTGGTGGCGATCACCGCCGCCATGCCCACCGGCACCGGAACCGCCGCCTTTGGGGAGCGTTTTCCGGAGCGTTTTTTTGACGTGGGCATTGCCGAGCAGCACGCGGTCACCTTTGCCGCGGGGCTTGCCACGGAGGGCAAACGGCCGGTGGCGGCGATCTACTCCACCTTTTTGCAGCGCGGCTACGATCAGGTGATTCACGACGTGGCCCTGCAAAAGCTGCCGGTGGTGTTCGCCATGGACCGGGGCGGGCTGGTGGGCGACGACGGCCCCACCCACCACGGCACCTTCGACCTGTCGTTCCTGCGCAGCGTGCCAGGGCTGGTGGTCATGGCCCCCAGAAACGGCCGGGATCTGCGCGACATGCTGTACACCGGCACCCGGTTGGACCTGCCCAGCGCCCTGCGCTACCCGCGCGGTTCCATTGCCGAGCCGGAAGAGCTTGCCGGGTTCTCCCTGCTGCCGGTGGGCAAGTCGGAAACCCTGCGCAAGGGCGCCGACATGACCATTCTGTCGGTTGGCACCCTGGCCTATCCGGCGCTGGACGCCGCCGAGCGGCTGGCCGCCGAGGGCATCTCCGCGCGGGTGGTGGACGCCCGCTTCGTCAAACCGCTGGACGAGGAGGCGGTGCTGGAAGCGGCGGAGACCGGGTATCTCCTCACCGTGGAGGAAAATGCCTTGGCCGGAGGATTCGGCAGCGCGGTGCTGGAGTGCCTGGAGCGGCACAACGTGACCGCCCGCGTAAAACGGCTGGGCATTCCCGACCGCTTTATCGAGCAGGGCCCGCAGCCGGTATTGCGCGCCGATCTGGGGCTGGACGCCGAAGGCATTGCCGATGCCGCCCGATTGCTGGTGGCCGACCGCCCGGCGGCCGGACGGGTATTCCGCGCCACCTGAGCCGGTTCCGGCTGGTGACTGCCTTTCGTGACGTTGCCCTGCGCCACCATGCCCGCCGATAAACCCGCCAAAAAGGAACGTCTCGACCAACTCCTGGTGATCCGGGGGCTGGCCGAAACCCGCACCCGCGCCCAGGCATTGATTCTGGCCGGACAGGTGCGCGTGGAAGGGCTGGCGGGGGTCAAGGCGGGACAGGCGGTGCCGGGAGACGCGGACATCACCGTGCTCCAGCCGGAACCGTTCGTGGGGCGCGGCGGCAAAAAACTGGCCGGGGCGCTGGACGCCTTTGCCATCGACCCGGCGGGGCGCGTGTGCCTGGACGCCGGAGCCTCCACCGGCGGCTTTTCCGACTGCCTGCTGCAACGGAGCGCGGCGCATGTGTATGCCGTGGACGTGGGCTACGGGCAGTTGGACACCAAAGTCGCCAGCGACCCCCGGGTGACGGTGATGGACCGCACCAACGTGCGCCATCTGACGCCGGAGGGCCTGGCGGAATCCGACGGCCCGGCCACCCTGCCGGAACTGATCGTGGGCGACCTGTCGTTCATCTCGCTTACCCTGGTGCTGCCCGCCCTGGCGGGGCTTTTGGCGCCGGGTGGAGAGATGGTGCTGCTGGTAAAACCCCAGTTCGAGGTGGGCAAGGGACAGGTGGGAAAGGGCGGCATTGTGCGCGATCCCGGGTTGCGCGCCCAGGCGGTGGAAAAGGTGATCGACGCCGCGGCACGGGCGGGGCTTGTCTGCACGGGGCAGGCCGAATCGTCCATCACGGGCACCAAGGGGAATGTGGAGTTCCTCATTCATTTGATCAAACCGGCCGAAACATGACCGGTATGGAGCGGGGATCATGACCATTCTGGTGACGGGTGCGGCCGGATTTATCGGTTCCCACCTGTGCGAGGCGCTGCTGGCGCGGGGCGAGCGCGTGGTGGGGGTGGACAACTTCGACCCGTTCTACCCCCGCGCCGTCAAGGAGCGCCATCTGGCGGCCTTTTCCGGGCATCCCAATTTCACCTTCGTGGAGGGCGATATTCTCGACCTGCCGCTGCTGTCCGCCGCCTTTGCCACCCACCGGGTGGACCGGGTGGTGCACCTGGCGGCGCTGGCCGGGGTGCGTCCTTCCATTGAGCGACCGCTGGACTATCAGCGGGTGAACGTGAACGGCACCGCCAACATCCTCGAGTGCTGCCGGGAAGCCGACGTGGGCAACCTGGTGTTCGCATCGTCCTCCAGCGTGTACGGCAACAACGAGAAGGTGCCGTTTGCCGAGAGCGACCGGGTGGACCACCCCATCAGCCCCTACGCGGCCACCAAGAAGGCCGGGGAGCTCATGTGCCACACCTGGCACCACCTGTATGGGTTTCCGGTCACCTGCCTGCGTTTTTTCACCGTGTTCGGCCCCCGCCAGCGGCCGGATCTGGCCATCGCCAAATTCACCCGCATGATCGACCGAGGAGAGCCCATCCCCCTGTTTGGCGACGGCACCACCCGGCGGGATTACACCTATATCGACGACATCATCGCCGGCACCGTGGCGGCGCTGGACCGGCCCACGCCCTATGCGATTTACAATCTGGGCGGCTCGGTGACCACGCCGCTTGCGGGTCTGGTGCAACTGATCGAAAAGGCGCTGGGCAGGCAGGCGGTGATCGAGCGCAAGCCGATGCAGCCGGGGGATGTGGTGGCCACCTGGGCCGATGTGGCTTGCGCGAAACGCGACTTGGGGTACACTCCACACACCCCACTGGAAGAGGGCATCCGCCGCTACGTGGAATGGTATCAACGGGAGAACGATTTATGAAATGCCTGGTGACCGGCGGTGCCGGATTTATCGGATCGCATCTGGTGGACAGGCTGTTGCTGGAGGGGCACGAAGTGCTGGTGGTGGACAACCTGTCCACCGGAAAGCGCGCCAATGTTCCTAAAAAGGCCAAGCTGGTCAAACTGGACGTGCGCTCTCCCAAGCTGGTGAAGAAGATGCGCGACTGGCGCCCGCAGGTGATTTTTCACCTGGCGGCCCAGATCAGCGTGCGCGAGAGCGTGGAAAATCCGGTGGCGGATGCCGACGCCAATATCCTGGGGCTGATCAACGTGTTGCAGTCCGCCGTGGAGGTGGGGTGCGCGCGCTTCTATTTCGCCAGTTCCGGCGGCGCCTGCTACGGCGAGCAGGAGCAATTCCCCGCTACGGAAGACCACCCCATCCGCCCGGTATCACCCTACGGCATCAGCAAGGCGGCGGGGGAGATGTATCTGGATTTCTTCAAGAGCCGGGGCATCCAGGCCGCCAGCATGCGTCTGGCCAACGTTTATGGCCCCCGGCAGGATCCCCATGGCGAAGCAGGGGTGGTGGCCATCTTCACCCGGCAGATGCTCAAGGGCATGCAGACCACCATCAACGGCCACGGCAAGCAGACCCGCGATTTCGTTTACGTGGAGGATGTGGTGCAGGCCTTCCTGATCGCCATGATCAAGGGCCTTACCGGGCCGTATAACGTGGGCACCGGCCAGGAGACCGAGATCAACACCCTGCACAGCGTGTTGGCGCAAATTACCGAATGTGGCATCTCCCCCAAATACGGTCCCACCATGGACGGGGAGCAGGTGCGCAGCGTGCTGGGCACCGCAAAACTTGGCACCGATGCCGAATGGGAAGTGGGTGTGAGCCTCGAGGAAGGCCTCAAGGAAACCGTCAACTGGTTCCGCCAGCAGAAGAAGCTGTAGCTCCTTCCTCCCTTACAACATCGCTGGGCGCGTAGCCCCCCTATTGGGGTGGCGTGTCCAGCAGGGTGCGCAGCGCCTTTTCCAGGTCGGCGGCGCTGAACGGTTTTTGCAGAAATGCCACATGGTCGACGCGGGTGAACTCACCCGCATCGGCGGCACTGAATCCCGATACCATCAGCACCGGCAGGGTGGGTCGCAGGACGTGGATCCGTTCCAGGGCCTGGGTGCCGTTCATGCGCGGCATGGTCATGTCCAGCAGCACACAGACGAGTCCGTTTGGATTCCGCTCCACCAGATCCACCCCCTCCTGGCCGTCCCGGGCGGTCAGGGTGTCGAACCCGAGTCGCCCGAGCATGGCTTCCGCCACCCGCCGCACCGGTTCCTCGTCGTCCACCACCAGAACCACGCCGCTGCCGCGCCAGGTGGGCTGGTGGTCGGTGGGCTGCGGGGGAATGGGGGTCAGGTCCGAGGTGGGCAGCAGCACCCGGAAGGTGGTGCCGTGGCCCGGTTGACTGGACACCAGCACCGCCCCCCGGTGGGCGCGCACGATTCCCATCAGGGCACTCATGCCCAGGCCGCGCCCGGTGAATTTGGTGGTGAAAAAGGGATCAAACAGGCGTTTTTTGGTTTCCGGGTCCATGCCGCAGCCGGTGTCGGCCACTTCCAGAAGCACGTAATTGCCCGGCGGCATGTCCGCGCCCACCGCGGCTCCGGCCAGCAGTTCCTCTCCGGCCTGAACGGTGCCGGTGGTCAGGCGAATGGTGCCGGTGGCGTCGCCGATGGCCTCCTGGGCGTTGATCAGCAGGTTCATGACCACTTGGCTCAACTGACCCCGGTCGCCGGACACCGGCGGCAACCCGGGGGCCAGGTTGCGCACCAGGGCAATGTGCTTGGGAACCGAGGCCTCCATCAGGCGGCTCATTTCGGTGACCGTGGCGGTCAGGTCCAGCGGCCCGGTCTGGAGGGTGCCGCGTCCGGAATAGGCGAGCATCTGGCGGCACAGGTCGGCGGCCCGCTCCGAGGACGTTTCAATGCGCTCCAGGTAGTCGTCCATCTTCGGGTCGTCGCTGGCGTGCAGGCGGGCAAGGCCCGCGCTGCCCATGATGGAGGTGAGGATGTTGTTGAAGTCGTGGGCGATGCCCCCGGCCAGCACGCCCAGGCTTTCCAGGCGCTGCATGTGCTCCATCTGAGCCTGCAGGGTCTTTTCGCGGGTCACGTCGCGGGCCACCGAAACCATGTGGGTGACCGTGCCGTCCCTGCCCCGGATGGGGGTGATGGCCGCTTCCGTTTCCAGGTCGGCGCCGTCCTTGCGGCGATAGAACAGGGTGCCCCGCCACGGGGTGCCGGCGGACAGGTCAAAGAACAGGTCTTCGTAAAAATCCGCTTCGTGCTGCGGGCTGCGCAGAACCTCCGCATACTGGCCCCGCACCTCCTCCAGGAGGTATCCGATCAGGCGGGTGAAGGCGTGATTCACGTACAGGATGCGGGCCTCCCGATCGGTGATGAGGATGATCTCGGAGGCCTGGTCCACGGTGGCCGCCAGCAGGGCCATTTCCTCCCGAACGTCCTGGTCGGCGGGAGATTCCGGGTTGAACGCGCCCGTGCCTCCTCGCTGGCGCCGGGACCGAAAGGAAAAGGCGGCTCCCCCCGCCAGCACGGTACCCAGGATCGACAGAAAACCGATCAGGCGGGCGATGTGGATTCGGTTGGCGGTGGAATCCAACAGTGCGGAACTGGCCCGATCGACCTCCGCCAGGTAGGCGAAATAGGCCCGGTCTAGTTTGCGGTCGAGGGCCGAACCCGCGCCGGCATCCGTTTGTCCGACACGCTGTTCGGAGATGGCCCGCACATCTTCCAGGTGGGCGATGGCGGACACCAGAGCCGCCGCGGCGGCTCCGTTCAGGGGGTGGATGCGCTGGGCCTCGATTCGGCCGCCGTTGCGCAATGCCGACAGGGAATCGGAAGCGGCGCGCAGGTGGTAATTCATCTGGGAAGTGGCTTCCTCCAGGTCCCCCCCGGTGATTTCCTCCAGCAGGATATGGGCGGCGGCCACTTCAAAGCGCACCTTGGACAGGGCCATCAGTTGGGGAACATGGCTGGTGCGGGCGCGCTCGGTCAGAATCACCGCAAACAACAACACCCCGGTCAGCAACGCCCCGAAAACCATCGGCGGCGTGGGTCGCCACCCAACGGAGGGTGGGCTGCCTGCCGTGGGCGATGTGCTGTCGGGCATCGCGCCGGACATAGGGGGGGTCCTTCTGGTTCGCCTGGGTGTCCCGCGGTCGCCGGGGTGCGTCCTCCGGGAGCGCGGAACCAAATGTGCCGCAGCTATCCGGAATGATGCCTTTAAACGCACTAGATTACGCCTGCATTCCCGCCCACGGCAACCCTTGACGACCCGGAGGTCGTTCGCGTTACCAGCGCAGCAGGAACATCAGGCGTACCCGGTGGCTGTTGATGCTCAGGCGGGTGCCGGAATTCACCGCCGGAACCCCCGCGAGGGCTCCCAGCGGCAGCGACCGGTCCAGGGGCGTCATCGCCACCGGAGCCGGTTCACCGGGCACCCACGCCATCGGCTCCGGACTGCTGGAGGACTGAAAATTATCCCCCATGTCCAGCGTGATGCGCGTTCCCAGGAAGCGGACAAAACGGCGCAGCATCGCCCGGTGCTTTTTGAGCGCGAGCTTTTTGGCGGTGGTGGCGCGCGGTGCGGGAGGTCCGGAGGCGGATACCTCGTTGATTCCCGCCGCCAGCGCGGAGCCGCCAAACAATATGAACAGCAACGTGGCCAGGCACGAACAGGTGATATGTCGTTTCAGTGTACGCATTTGAACAGGGCCGTCGTTCAATTTTGTACGCGGGTGCCGGGTTTCCGGCGGAGGCTGCACGGCCTGGAGGAAACGACCTTCCTTGGTTTTCCCGGCCATCGCTTCCACTGGTGAAACGGCTTTCCCTTTTTCGGGAATGTGCCGGGTCACCAGCCCCACGACTGCCTAAGTAATGTGCAGTTTTCGGGCCGCGCGGGGATGCCGGGAGCAGGAATTTTCGGAAAAGGGGGGGAATCCCTCGAAGGAGGGAGGGGCGCGGCCCTAGCGCATCAGTTCCTGAATGCCACGCTCCAGTACCCGGCGCCAGGCGTCGCCCAGCTCCCGAGTGTAGTCCGGGTCGGTGGCCTGAATGGTGTCGATCATGGCGTCCACCCAATAGCCGTAGTCACGCCCGGTGAGTTTCATGCCCTCTTCCCCGTGGCTGTGGCGCACGCCGTGCAGGAATTCGGAATCGGCATTGCCGCTGGCGGCCATCAGCAGAAACGAGGTGATTCCCTTGCGGATCATCGCCTGCTGGTGCTCCATCTCCACCTTGTCGAACAAGGGTTTGACTGAGGGCAGAAGCTCAAACAGACGAGCGTAGAAGCGATCGAAGAAGTAGGGTTGTGCGGTACAGCGCCGGAAGCTTTCGGTCAGTTCGGTCAATTGGCCCATGGGGTCGCGCTCAACGGAGTTGGATTTTTGGTGGCCCCTCGTCTGGCTGGTGAGGAGGAGGCCCGGACGAACAGTATACGTCCCACCCACGGCTCAAGAGTATAGGGGGGAACCCCCATAAAAAATCAAGCCTTTGTGCCTTACCGTTAATTGTGCGGAAGAAATCGCGTCCGGGCCGGTTGAACGGCCGGGGGTGTCAGCCGTGTCCGCGCTGATTGATGTAGGCGATGCCCTGTTGAAGCATGGTGCGCCACGCCTCGGACAGGGCCAGGGTGCACTCCGGGTCGTGCTCGCGCACGGTGCGCACCATGGTGTCGATCCACACGTCGTACATGTAGGGGGTGACGTTCAGTCCCTGCTTGCCGTGGGTGTCGGCGATGCGGTCCAGGGCCAGGTTGGCGGACTGCACGCCGGAATGTTTCATGATCAGCGTGGTGACCGCCTTGCGGATCATGGTGCGCTGTTTTTCCAGGTCGGACTCGGAAAACATCCCGGCGATTACCCGGTCGGCCTCGAACAGGTTTTTGTAAAAGCGGTCGAAAAACCCCGGGTGCTCCATGCAACGGCGGTAGCTTTCGATGATCTCGGTGAGGTTGCCCATACAATTCCGGTGGCGGACCGGGCCACGGCGCGCGCAAGTCAGGGTGATGAAAGCCTCGGTGAACCGATCCCCCCGGCAGAACCGTTGGCAACACGCCGCAGGCGGCGCATGAACCCGGAACATTACAGCATGCGCCTGGGCATCACCGGTTATGACAAATGTCATTTTGAGGCGTGAAAAATACACGAAACGCCGACCGATTCCGGCCTCGCCGGGGCGATTGGAGCGCGGAAACCGGCTCCGTGGCTCAGTACGGTCCGCTGGACGGGGGCGGAGTGGGCGGAGCCCCGGCGGCGGAAGGGCGGGTGACCCACCAGCGCAGCGAAAACAGCAGTGCGCCGGGCACATACAGCCAGGCCCAGGCGATGGATACCTCCAGGTGCGACTGGCGCGCCCAGAACACGATCAGCGTGACCGTGGCCAGGCTGAGCATATACAGACGCGGGTCCCTCCGCACCAGCACCGCCAGCACAATGCCCGCGCATCCGGCCGACAGTCCGATGGGCACCAGGGGCGTCATCAGGAACACCATCACCGCGGCGGCCAGCGGGCGGTTCAACCACGGCCCGATCACGTCCAGCAGCAGGAACACCGACAGGGACGCGGCCAGACCGAGAAAACAGAAATAGGCCGCGTTGCGCATGCCGGGATTCATTGGCTTGGGGATCACTTCGGTCTCCTGTTTCCGGCCCTTACCGAACGCCAGCGCAACCGGACGGGCGGGCGCTATGGTACCTCACCCCGCCCCCCGCCGCCCACCCGCGGTGCTCATTTAAAAATGACTTCAGAATCCGCATGGACCTCCGATAAGACTTTCAAATTGGTTATCAATGAGTCTTTTAAACGCGGCGGCGCGGCCGTCCGAAGTGCTGGGAGACGTTATGAACGGTATGGGAATCAAACGGTTGGCCTGGGCGGTTGCCCTGGCATGTGCGGTAACGCTTCCGGCCTGCTCCACCATGGGCAGCATGGCCGGTGGTGGCAAGGCGCCGCAGTTGGTGCAGGTTTCGCCGGAGCAGGCACGTGAACAGATGCGCGGTGCCCAGGCACTGATGGATCAGGCCTCGGGGCATGCCGAAAGCGGCCGCGCCAGCGAGGCCATCTCCATGTACGATCAGGTGGTGGGGCTGTACGGCACCTCCGCCGATCCGCAGGTGCGTCAGTTGGTGGCCCAGTCCCTGTTCAGCAAGGCGCTGATTCTGGACCGCGTCGACAACCATCCGGCGGAGATCAAGGTGTACCAGCAGATGGTCACCCTGTTCGGAACTGCCACCGAGCCGCAGTTGCAGGTGATGGCGGCCCGCGCCCAGTTCAACCAGGCGATTACCCTGGGGCAGGTGGGCAAGCCCAACAAGGAGATCAAGGCCTACGACCAACTGGTGCGCCAGTTTGGCAACTCCCAGGTGAGTGACGTGCAGGACATGGTGGCCCAGGGCCGCTTCAACCGCGCGGTCACCTTTGGCCAGTTGGGCCGTTCCCGGGACGAGATCAAGGCGTATAACGAGGTGCTGGCCGCCTATGAGGGGCACTCGGGCTCGCACCAGCAGTGGATGTATGCCCAGTCCCTGTTCAACCGCGCTGTCACCTACGGCCAGGTGAACGACGTGAACTCGGAGATGAAGGGGTATGACGATGTCATCTCCCGCTACGGCACCTCCCGCGACGGCGACTATCAGACCCTGGTGGCGCGCGCCATGTTCAACCGGGCCATCACCTGGGGTCAGCTGCAAAAACCGCAGCAGGAGCTGGAAGGGTATGAGGAGATCGTCTCCCGCTTCCGCACCTCCGATGTGGATGGCGTGCGCGAGCAGGTGGCCCGTGCCATGGTCAACCAGGCCATCACCCTGGGTCAGATGAACAATTGGAAGCGCTCCATCGAGATCTCCGAGAACGTGGTGCGGGCCTTTGGCCGCTCCGAGGGACTGCCGTTCCAGCAGGCGGTGGCCAACGCGCTGGTGAACAAGGGCGTGGCCCTGTCCGAGCTGAAAAAGCCGGAGGAGGAAATGCGCGTCTACGATCAGGTGATCAAGCGCTTCAAGGACAGCAACGAGCCGACCCTGCAGGCGGCGGTGGCCAAGGCCATGGTCTACAAGGCCATCACCCTGGGTCAGCTGGAGCGCCCCAAGGAAGAACTGGCCATGTACAACAACGTGGTGCAGCAGTTTGGCGACATCAACCACCCGGCCGTCCGTGAGTGGGTGATGCGCGCCTTGCAGAACCGCTCGGCCATGACCGCCCAGGTGGCGACCGGCTAGGCGAACGATCCGAGCAGGGGGGGGTGCACCGGAGCTCCGGGCGCCCCCCCTTTTTGTGTGTCGAGGCCGTTCCGGGATACCGGGGCGGCCTTTTTTATTATAGGCAGGCTCCCATTATTTGGAGAACGTAACCACTGACCAACAGGATTGCTCCGAATTGTGCATTCATGGATTGGTCCAATCGGTCTTGAACTTGAGGGAAGCCCAGGATTTCTTCATCCGTGTCCCCATCATATCGGCTGCGCGAAAGTTCAACGGCTTGTTTCGGAGAAATGATCAGCCCTTTCGCCAGAAAAATTGCTCCAGCGATATCCGCACTTAGACCGAAGACTGTTAACGAAACCATAGGTTATTCTCCAAACAACTATTCCGCGCGCAGGGCGTCCACCGGGTTCAGGCGGGCGGCGCGGGCTGCCGGGGTCACTCCGGCGATCAGGCCGATTACCACGCACACCGCCAGCGCCAAGGCTGCGTAGTTCCATGGCACCCTCACCGGCAGGGCCGGAATCAGCAGCCCCAGCAGGCCCGCAATGCCGGTGCCCGCCACCATTCCGGCCAGCCCCCCGGACACGCTGAGCACCACCGCCTCCACCAGAAACAGGCTCATCACCCGCCCCCGTGTGGCCCCCAGGGCGCGCAGCAGCCCCACCTCAGACACCCGCTCGGTGACCGCGATGGTCATGATGGTGACGATGCCCACCGCCCCCACCAGCAGCGAAATCGCCCCCAGTGCCCCCACCGCAAAGGTGAGCACTCCCAGAATTTTGCCCAGAATCTCGAGCATCTGCTTCTGGGTGACGATGGTGAAGTCCTCGCGCCCGTGGCGGGTGGAAAGGGCATGGGTGACCGCCGCCACCACCTGATCCTCATCCGCCCCGGCCCGGTACAGGATGTCCACCTCCATCAACCCCTCGCGGCCGAACAGGGCCATGGCCCGGTGGGCGGGAATGAAGATGCCGTCGTCCATGTCGAACCCGAGCACCTGTCCCTTGGACTCCATCACGCCGATTACCCGGAAGCGGTCGCCCCCCACGCGCACGGTTTTTCCCAGCGCGGATTCATTGCCGAACAGCTCGGTCTTCAGTTTGGTTCCCAGCACCGCCAGGGCACGGGCCTGGCGGGGGTCCTCCGGCGGCAGGAAACGGCCGGTGGCCACCTGGAACTGCCACACCTGGGGCATGTTGTGGTCCACCCCGTTGATGTAGGTGGTGCGCCCCCGGTTGCCCGCCTCCACCCGGCCGGTGCCGTATAACCCAGGCACCACCGAAAGCACGCCGGGCACCCGGGCCAGCGCGGTGGCATCCTCCAGGGTGATGGGGCGGGAGGTGGCGAAGATGCCGCCGGGGACGCCCAGGGTTTCCGTCTTGCCCGGGGTGACGGCGATGATGTGGGTGCCGAACTGGGTGAATTCGTCCACCACATAGTGCTGGATGCCCTCGCCGATGGAGGTGAGCAGCATGACCGCCGCCACCCCCACGGCGATGCCGCCCCCGGTGAGCAGGGAGCGCACCCGGTGGGTGGTTACCGAGCGGAAGGCGAAGCCGATGGCCCGCATGGCTAGCGGCGCTCCAGGGAGGCCACCGGGTCCAGCCGCGCGGCGCGGCTGGCGGGCCATACGCCGAAGGCCAGCCCGGCGGTGCCGGACACGGCCACCGCAGCCCCCGCTGCCCAGGGGGGCACTGCCACCGGAAAGCCGGGATAGAACTGACCGATGGCGGCCACCCCCAGATAGCCCAGAGCGAGCCCGCAGGCGGCCCCGGCCAGGGACAGCAGGGCGGCCTCCCACAAAAACAGCAGGCGCACCCGGCGCGGGGTGGCGCCCAGCGCCTTTAGCAGCCCCACCTCCGGGGTGCGCTGGGCCACCGCCACCAGCATCACGTTCATCACCAGGATCCCCGCCACGATCAGGCTGATGGCGGCAATGCCACCCACCGTGGCGGTGAGCGCGGTGAAGATGCGGTCGAAGGTGGCCAGAATGGCGTCCTGGGTGATCACGGTTACATCCGCCTCCCCCTCGTGCCGTTCGGCGATGATGCGCATGGCGTCGGCCTTGGCCATCTCCACCCGGTCCCGGCCGCGGGCCTGCAGGATCACCCGGAACAGCCCCGGGGTGCCGAACAGGGCCTGGGCCTGGCTGACCGGAATCACCACCACCTGGTCCAGGTCCGTGCCCATGGAGCGTCCGGTGTCGGCCAGCAGGCCGATCACGCGGAAACGCCGGTCCCCCAGACGCACCCATTCCCCCACCGGGTTTTTGCCCGCGAACAATTCCCGACGGATGGTATCCCCCACCACCGCCACCGGGTCGCCCCGCTCCGGATCGCCGGGGGGCAGAAAGCGACCGGCGGCCATGGTCAGGTGGCGTACGGAAAGCATATCGTGGGTTGTGCCCAGCACCATCACTTCCCGCTCGCGGCTGCCCCGGGACACCGGCGCGATGCCCACCGCCACCGGCGCCACCCGCTCCACCGCGCGGCTGTGGGACAGGGCGATGGCGTCCTGCACGGTCAGGTCGCGGGGGGTTACCCCCATGATGGGCGGCGGACCGCCGGTGGTTTCGGTGGCGCCGGGCAGCACGATCACCAGATTGGTGCCCAGAGCGGAAAATTCTCCCCCCACGTAGCGGCGCGCCCCTTCCCCCAGGGCGGTGAGCACCACCACCGCCGCCACCCCGATGGCCAGCGCCAGCAGCATGAGCGCAGATCGCAGGCGCGAGGCGGTCACCGCGCGCAGGGCGAAACGGGCCTGACGCCGGGTTTTCATGACCCGGCGCCGTTGTCGGAGACGATGGTGCCGTCCTCCACCCGGATGCGGCGCCGGGCTCGCTCGCCGATGACCGGGTCGTGGGTGACCACCAGCAGGGCGATGCCGCGTCCGTTCAGTTCCTCCAGCAACTCCACCACCTCGGCTCCGGAGTGCCGATCCAGGTTACCGGTCGGTTCATCCGCCAGCAGGATGCCGGGCTGCATGATGGTGGCGCGGGCGATGGCCACCCGCTGCCGCTGGCCGCCGGAGAGCTGGTCGGGCCGGTGTCCGGCCCGGTCCTCCAGCCCCAGTTCGGCCAGTGCCTGATGGACCCGCGCGGCGGCCCCGGCGGCGTCCACCCCGGCCAGTTCCAGCGGCAGGGCCACGTTTTCGGCGGCGGTCAGGCGCGGGATCAGGTGAAAAAACTGGAATACGAAACCGATGTGGTGCAGGCGCAGAGCCGCCTGTTCGCGGTCGGGCAGGGTGCCGGTGTCGCGCCCGTCCAGCAGGTAGCGGCCCGTATCCGGCCGGTCCAGCAGGCCGATCACGTGCAACAGGGTGCTTTTTCCGGAGCCGGACGGCCCCATGATGGACAGGTATTCCCCGGCCCGCACGGTCAGGTCCACCCCGTCCAGGGCATGCACATGGGAGCCGCCCACCGGATAGGTGCGGGTGACACCGGACAGGGAGATCAGCGGCCCGTCCGGGGAGGATGCGTTCACCGGGCCGCCTCCGGCGCCGCGCGGGCGCCCGCCACGGCCCCTTCCCGTTCCAGTGAGATGACCACCCGGTCGCCCTTGGCCAGGCCCTCCAGCGCCTCGGTGAAGTTCCAGTTGGACAGTCCGGGGGTGAAGGCGCGTTCCTCCAGCAGGCCGCTTTCCGGGTTGTAGCGCAGCACCCGGTTGCCTTCCAGCACCGCCTGCGTGGGCACGCGCAGGGTGGTGGGGGAGGTGTCGGTGATCACTTCCACGTCCGCCGACAGGCCGGGCAGCAGGGCGGGCGGGGAGTAGACAATCTCCACGTTGGCGGTCAATTGGCTCAGGGCGGGTGGGTTGCCGCTGTTTTGGGGCAGGTCGAACGCCACCTCCACCTCCACGGTGCGGGACTGCTTTTCCACGTCCAGCACATAGGGGGCCACCCGCCGCACGGTGCCCTGCATGGGGGTGTCCGGAAAGGCGTCCAGCAATACGCGGGCGGGCAGACCGGCCTTCACGTGGGCCGCGTCCACCTCGTCGATGGGGGCGGAAACATACAGGCACGAGTCGTCGATCAGGTCCACCGCCGGGGGGGTGGGCACGCCCACCGGAGAGGGGGTGACCACCTCGTGCAACTCCGCGTTGACCTCGGCCACCACCCCGTCAAAGGGGGCGATCAGCCGGGTGCGGGACAGTTCCTGATCCAGCACGCCGATCTGGGCGCTGGCCACACTTGCCGCCTCCCGCGCGGCCCGGCAGGCGGCGCGCCCGGAATCGGCGGAGGTCTGGGCCCGGTCCCGTTCGCTGTCGGTGGCGGAACCCGAGGTGTGCAACTGGCCCACGCGCGCCGCTTCCCGGGCCGCTTCCCCGGCGGTCAGGCAGGTTTGTTCGGCGCGGGCCCTGGCGGCGCGGGCCTCGGCTTCGGCCAGTTCCCGGCGCGCGGTCAGGTCGCCGCTCCACAATTCCAGCAGCAGTTGGCCCTTGCGCACCCGCTGGCCGTTTTGCACGTGCAGCGCGGCCACCTGCCCGCCCACCAGGGTGGACAGGCCGGCCCGGCGGCACGCCTTGACGGTGCCCGCGCGGGTGTTGGCCACTGTGGCCTCCACCGGGCCGCGCTCCACGGCGGCCAGCACCACCGGCACCGGATCGGGGCGGGTAAGGTGCCAGATGCCCGCGGCCAGCAGCACGCCCACCAGCACGATTCCCGTGCGGCGCAGGGTTCGGGAGACAGGCATGGTTCCCTCCGGAGTGTGAAAAAGCCGTGGTCCCTCCTTAACGTTATCCCTTCACGCACCGAATTGAAAGATAATGGAGTTGAAGGGGCATCCGACGAACCCCCGTCCCAGGGAAGGGATATGGAAGGTCAATACGCAGAAACATTGATCCGCCTGTTGCTGGCGGTGCTGGCTGGCAGTGTGGTGGGCCTGGAGCGCACCTATCACGGCCGCCCGGCCGGGTTTCGCACCCATACGCTGGTGTGCGTCTCCAGTGCGCTGCTGATGCAGTTCACCGTGTACCAGTGGGAGGTGCTGGCCAACGCGCCGCTGGAAACCGTGCGCGTGGACCCCACCCGCATGGCCCAGGGCATCATGACCGGCATCGGTTTTCTGGGTGCCGGGGTGATCATGAAGGAAGGGATCACCATCCGCGGCCTCACCACCGCCGCATCCATCTGGATGATCGCCTCCATCGGCGTGGTGCTCGGCATGGGCATGTATTTCGTCGGCTTTTTGGGCACTGGCATTACCGTGGGAGTGCTGTCCCTGTTCCGCTGGCTGGAAAAACGCACCCCCACCCTGCGTTATGCCCGTCTGACGGTGCGCTTCAAGCGGCCGGAGGCGATGCGCGAGGAGGAAATGGTGGCCCTGGTGCGCGAGTTCGCCATCGAGGAACACGCCCCGAGCTTTTCCCTGGAGGCGGAGGGGCGGCTGTTCCGGTACGAAATGACCGTGCGCACCCGCGACCAGCGAAATTATTCCCGCCTTTCCGAGCGGCTTTCGGAGATGGAACGGGTGCAGGAATTCTCCATCCAGCCCACCGGCGACTGAGCGCCCCCCCTACCGAACGATCCCCGAATTTTCTCCGCAAACGCACTGTTGCAAAAACAGGGGGTGGCAATGACCGCCCCGGTCGGATATGTTAGTCAAACGGTAGCATGAACAATCCGGTGTGTGCGGGGGTCGCCATCCCGAGAGGGGATGCGCGGTACTGCCACACAGGTTCGGTGTGGAGGTGTTTCATGGGGGACCAGCGGCCACGCGCCGCGGCGGCGGGGGAGTCGTTTGCGCCCGGCGGACAGCCCGTTCCATCCCCGGTTCCGTATGCCGCATTGCCGGCGGCGGCGCTGACGGCGCTGTTTGCCCAGGCGCCGTCCCCGGTGGCGGTGCTGGATGCCGGGCTGCATTTTATCTCCGTCAACCCGGCTTTTGCCGCCCTGTATGGCATGCCCGTGGAGCGTTTTCCCGGGGTGCCGTGCGGCGACCTGTTCCGGGACGATCCCCTGACCCGGTGGCTGGCTTTGACCCGCGATGCGGGAAGGCCCCAACTGCACTCCGGAAGCCGCCTGCGGTGCGCCGCCAGCGGCGAGGAGCGGGTGGTGGACTGGACCGCCGTGCCAGCCTCGGAGGCGGAGACCGGCGGCCCGCCCATGCTGCTGTTCGGCATGGACGTGACCGACCGGGTGCGGGCCCTGGCCGCCGAGCAGGAGCGGACCGCCGCGCTGTTGCGCTCCCAATCGGAGTTGTCAGGCATTCTCAACAACATGCAGGACACGGTGTACCGCTCGCGCCTGTCCGGCGAGGTGGTGTGGATTTCCCCCTCGGTGGAGCAACTGCTCGGGTATACGCCGGAGGAGTTGATTGGCACTGACGCGGCGAATTTTTATGAAGACCACGCCATGCGCGCGGAACTGCTGGAGGCCCTGCGTCGCCAGGGGGGGCGTATCCGCAGCTTCCAGACCGCCATGGTGCACCGGGATGGGTCCCGGGTGTGGGTGCATCTGAACGCCAAGTATTTTTTCGATCCGGGCGGGCGGGTGGCCGGTATCGAGGGGTCGCTGCACGACGTGACCGGGCTGTACCGGGCTCACGACCAGTTGGCCCGCTCCGAACGGGAACTGTCCGGCATCCTGGACAACATGCAGGACACCTATTACCGCACCGGCACCGACGGCACACTGAAGCGGGTATCTCCCAGCGTGGCCCATCTGCTCGGGTTTTCGCCCCGGGAACTGGTGGGGTGCACGCTGGATTCCCTGTATGTGGACGCAGCCGGGGCGGGGCACTTTCTGCAAACCCTGCGCGGCAACGGCGGGCGGGTACGCGAGTTTGTGCTGCCCCTGCGCCACCGGCAAGGGCACACCGTGTGGGTGTCCACCAGCGCTCAGTACTACGTGGGCGGCGACGGGCGGATAGCGGGCGTGGAGGGAACCGCACGGGACGTGACCGAAACCCGGCGCATGGCGGAGGCGCTGCGGGAAAGCGAATCCCGTCTGGCGGAAACCCAGGCCATCGCCCGGCTGGGAAGCTGGGAGTGGGACGTGGCCACCGGCCACCTGAGCGGCTCCGGGGAAACCCGGCGTCTGTTTGGACAGAGCGCGGATGGCGACGGCTGGACCCTGGAGGCGTTTCTGGAATGCGTTCACCCGCAGGACCGGGGCCGGGTTTCCAATGACCTGCACCGGGCGGTGCAAAGCGACATGCCCTACGAAGCCACCTTCCGCCTCAACGGCCCCGAAGGCGAGGAGCGCACCGTCCGCCATCTGGGGCTGGTGGAAGGCCGGGCGGGCAATGCCCGGCGCATGGTGGGTGCGGTGCAGGACGTGACCGAACTGGCCCGCGCCCAGGACGAGCGTGAGCGCTTTCAATCCCAACTGCTGCAAGCACAGAAGATGGAGGCGGTGGGCATTCTGGCCGGGGGCGTGGCACACGACTTCAACAATCTGCTGACCACCATCGGCGGCTTTACCGAACTGGTCCTGGGGCGCACCGATCCCGCCGATCCCCGCTATCAGGATCTGGACGAAGTGCGCATGGCCACCACCCGTGCCGCCGCCCTCACCCGCCAGTTGCTGCTGTTCTCGCGCAAGCAGCCGTTGCACATGCAGCCGCTGGACATCAACCGGCGCATCGAGGGGCTGCACACCATGCTGTCGCGCCTGATCGGCGAGGACATCGCCATCGTGATCGACCCGGCCACCACCCTGTGGCCGGTTCGTGGCGACGGGGCCAGCATCGAGCAACTGGTGATGAACCTGTCCATCAACGCCCGCGACGCCATGCCCCACGGCGGCCGGCTGACCATCACCACCGGTATGGAAACCGTTTCCCCGGACCAGACGGCGCGTCATCCGGATGCCTGGGCGGGACAGTTCGTGCACATTACCGTGGCCGATACCGGGGTGGGGATGGATGCGGAAACCCTGGCCAGCATATTCGACCCGTTTTTCACCACCAAGGAACTGGGCAAGGGAACCGGGCTGGGGATGAGCGTGGTGCACGGCATTGTCCGTCAGCACCGAGGGTGGATCGAGGTGGACAGCGCGCCGGGCCGGGGGACCACCTTCCGGGTGTTTGTCCCCGCGGAGGATGCCCCCGTGGCCGAGGATGAGAACCGGGAGAGGGACGGGGTTCCGGCGGGGGGCGGCGGGGCGCGGGTACTTCTGGTGGAGGATGAGCCGTCCCTGCGTGCCTTTGCCGAGGTGGCACTGAACCAGAGTGGATATCAGGTGGTGCCGTGTGCCACCGTGGCGGAGGCGCGGGCTGCCCTGTCCCGTGTGCCGGCGGAGTTCGACCTGGTGTTTTCAGACGTGGTGCTGCCGGATGGCAACGGCATCCAGTTTGCGGAGTGGCTGAAGGAAACCCGGCCGGAGCTGCCGATACTGCTGTGCAGCGGCTATCCGGACCAGCGGTCCGGGTGGGTGGCGCTGGAGGCGCGAGGGGTGCCGTTTATCCAGAAGCCCTACACGCTGGGGAAGCTGCTGAACGCAGTGCGGGGGCAGTTGCGGGCTTAGAAGCTGGCTTCGTAGTAAACGATCGCCCGCCGCACGTCGTTAAAGGGTGCAAAGTCATCGTCGTAGGCGATGAAGCGCAGACCAAGGGTGGACTCCCGGGTGATCTCGCGCTTCAATCCCACGTTGAATTCCGGGCCGTAGGAATGGCCAAATTGTGTGTTTTCCGGTCGGGACCGATGGTAGGCGAACAGCCAGTCGGTTCCCCACAGGTTCCCCTCCACCGTTACAAACAGGTGATTCAGGCCCATCATGGGGATGGTGAAGTCCGTATTCGTGCCCCCGATCTCGATGCCATCCCGCCAGCCGTTGAAATTGTTGTTGGATGCCCAAGGGGTCTGGAACGCGTAGTACAGGGTCGTTCCGCTCGGGGTGAATACGCGGCTGGTGGAGGTGAATACCTCGTATCCGCCGCTGACCTTAAAGGTACCCAGACGGTATTCCCCGGCCATCAGGTAATACTCGGTGCCCTTGTCCAAAAAGCGCGGGTCGTTATTGTATTCGGGCTTGGCCTGATAGTTGTCCTGCATGGCCGCTTCCATGAACAGCATGGCATGTCCGTTGATGGGGCGGTATTCCCGCTGATAGCGCCAGCCGAAGGTAGCGCTGGTCAGGTCGTGAGCCATAAAACGATTAAAATCGTTGTCGTCGATCAGGTAGGAATAAAATCCGACCCGGGTCTTTTTGGACGACCACATGGCGAATTCCAGGTCAAACAGCTGTGCCTCGATGTCGCGGTGTTCGAAATCGGGTTGGTTGACGCCGAACACGTAGGCGTATTTGATGCGGATGTCCGAAAAGATGGTATCCAGGTCGGTGGATTCCAGAAACTGCCCGCTGACCATGGCGCTGTCGAAGGTGCGGTCGTTCTGACGCCAGAGGTCGGGGCCGATATGCCGTTCATTGGCGAACGACAGCCGCTGGCGACCGGCGACGAAGTGGATTTCCATCGGTGCGACAAAGGAAACATAGGCCTGGTTGAGGCCGTAACCATCCGGATCCTGGATGGCGGGATATTCAAACCACCCACTGAGGGAGGTGGTGTCGTTGTAGTCGGTGATGGCGGCAAAAACGCCTTCCAGTTCGGCGAAGGCCTGGGTGGTATCCGAGTGCTTGTACAGGTAACCCGCCCGTGTCATGACGGTTCCGGCGCTTCCAGCGTTGGGGAAATTGCCCTTTTCCTCAAACTCGTAGCGAAGGCGCAGGTCGAGGGAGACGTTTTCCGGCAGTTTGTGCGCCAGGCCTTGGGCGTGTGCCGCGGGTGTTCCCGCCAGTGCCAGGGCACTCAACAGAATAACCGCAAGCAGTGCCACACCGAGGCGAAAGCGGGTGCGGGGCGTGTGGGCGCGCTGGTGCATGTAGATGGGTGTGTTCCCCATGTCCCTCCCCTTGCGGTACCGATGGCCACCGCCGGGCCGATTCCAATTCCGGACTGCCAATCCGGTGAGGGACGCGGTTGGTGTGTCCGCGTCCCGAACAGCGGGCGTCCGTTCCGCGCCGTTCATCCCTGTCCGCCCTATCGGCCATGTCCGCGCCGGACTTTACGGTCCGGCGCGGACGGCCTGGGTTGCGTTGTGGAGTGTTAGTCCGGTCGGGCTAGAACTTCATGGTGCCCATCAGCCACATTTTGGTGACGTCGTTCGCCGCTAACGTGTCGTCGGTGAAGGCGGCGTACTTGGCAGCCACGGTGTAGGTATCACCCACCTCATAGCTGACCTGAAGGTCCAACTCGGAGCCCGGATCCTGGGCACCGGAGGCGTTGGCGCCAAAGGTGTGGTACACGAGCATCGCCTGAATGCGCTCGCTGTTGTGACCCAGGGCTGCCCAGGTGTCAGTCAGGCCATTGAGTCCGCCGCTCACCTGATCCGCCCAGCCGTTAAAGGCATGGTTGGTGGCCAGAGGGGTGATGAAGCCGGTCGGGTTGACGGCAGTGAGGTCCGCCTCCTCCATCGACTCATACCCCAGCTTGCCGAAGAAGCCGTTGTAGACGGCCCCGGCTTCCAGGGCCATGTAACCGGCATCGTCGCGGCCGGAACTCATGTATTCACTCTGGGTGGCGTACTCGGCGGTGGCCAGAACCTGCAACTGCTCGTTCAGCGGGATGCGCCCGTCGAAGCGCAGACCCATGGTCTGGAACGAGGCGATGCCCGCCCCGTTGGTATCGATCTGGTACAGGTAGCCGCTGACGCTGCCGATATCCTCCATCCAGTAGTTCACGTTCAGCACGTTGCTGTCGGTGGCATCAATGTTGGCGCCAGTGACCGTGTTCACGTTCCACAGGCGGGCGTAGTTGACGGTCAGGGCCTCCATGGGGCGGTAGCTGACCAGCGCGCCTTCATAGGTCTGCTCGTTCTGGCGCCAGCCCACGTTGCCGATGTGGCGGTCGTTGTCCAGCTTGATGCGCTGGTTACCCACGCGTACGGTCAGGTTTTCCATGCGCTCGTAGGAGACGTAGGCCTGGTTGACCTCGCTGCCCTCGGGGTCGGCCACGGTCGGGTAGGTGCCGCCGCGTCCGTTGCCGTCGTCGTAGTGATCGCCGTCGATCTGCATCACGTTCTGGAATTCGACGAACAGGCGCAGTCCCTGGTAGTCGCCGGTCTTGTAGGCCAAACGGCTGCGCAGAGTAGAGGCATTCGCCTTGTCGGGGTTGGTGCTCTCGTCAACGTTTTCGTAACGGTAGCGGATATCCGCATTCATCTGACCGCCGGTCAAAGCCTCGGTCAGCCCGTCCGCATGGGCGTTGCCGGGAGCGAATCCCTGAGCGGCCGCAAGCCCCAGAGCGAGGGACAAAGCGGTGGTAAGGGTGGCACGAAACTTCCGTGTCATGGGTCAGCCTCCTTGCTGGTTTCAGTTGTGGGCCCGTGCAGCGCAGGGTTGCGGGCACGGCCCGTGAGTGGGTTTATAGCCGAGAACGGCCAAAAAGACAAACCATCGGGCAAAAAAATCGCCTGTTTATGGCGGTTTTTAAGCCCAGATTGGTGTATCGGACGATTAAACGCCGGACTTGACGGTGGTGCTGAATCTTCAGGCTGGATTCATGGGGCGTGCGCGTGGGGCAGACCGGCCGCGCACGGGGGTGATTGTTGCCCGCTGCGCGGCGCAACCCCGCGCAGGGGGAGGGAATTGTCCTCGCCAACCAAAAATCCCCCCGGTACCCGAAGGCGCCGGAGGGATTTTTTTTGGTTTACCGTTTCAGGCACCGCCGTCCGCCGTGCCGGTTACCCCTTCGGATACCGGCGTCCGCCGTGCGGACCTACCAGGAGCGGCGGGTGTTGGGCTTTGCGCCGCCGTTGTTGCCGGGCTTGCGTCCGAACGGGCGGCTGCCGCCACCGGGGCCGCCACGGCCCTCGTCGGAACGGCCCGGGCCGCCTTCAAAGCGGCGTCCCGGGGCGGAGAATTTCTTGGCACCACCGGCGCCGTTGCCGGTTCCCGTCGCTTTCCAGTCGCTGGAACGGCCCCAGCTTTTGCCGCCGGCGGCGCCATTGCCGTTGCCGGCCCCGCTACGGTTGCCGCCACCGGCCCCGGCGCCGCCGCTCCAGGCGTTGCGGGAGCGTCCGCCGCCACCACCGCCACGGCCGCCACGGCCCGGAAGCGGGTCGTGCCGGTCGCCGTCGATGGGCTTCACGGCATCCAGGTTGCGCTGCTCGAGGCGGCGTCCGGTGAGGCGCTCAATGCTGTTCATCATGGTGCGCTCCGGGCCGCTTACCAGGGTGATGGCGGTGCCGGAGGCACCGGCGCGTCCGGTGCGGCCGATGCGGTGGATGTAATCCTCCGGGGTCATCGGCATTTCGTAGTTGATCACATGGCTGATGCCCTGCACGTCCAGACCACGGGCGGCCACGTCGGTGGCCACCAGAATCTTGACCTTGCCGCGCTTGAGCTGCTCGACAGTACGCAGGCGGGCGGCCTGGGTCATGTTGCCGTGCAGCGCGGCGCTGGAGTGGCCCATTTCGGCCAGATCGGCGGCCAGGGTCTTGGCGCGGTGCTTGGTGGCGGTGAATACCACCGCCTTGTCGATGTTGGCATCGATGAGCAGGTGCTCGAGCATGGCCTGCTTGTGACGCGCGCCGTGGGACATATGTGCCCACTGGGTGATCTGCTCGTGCCGCTTGGTGGAAGCGGTGAGCTCCACCTTCTGCGGGTTGTTCAGATGGCGCCGGGCCACATCGTGCACGCCGCCTTCCAGGGTGGCGGAAAACAGCATGGTCTGGCGGTCTTTGGGGGCCTCGCTGGCGATGCGCTCAACGGCCTTCTGGAAGCCCATGTCGAGCATGCGGTCGGCCTCGTCGAGCACCAGCACCTCCACGCGGGAGAAGTCCACCGAGCCGCGCTCGATGTGGTCGATCAGGCGGCCCGGGGTGGCCACCAGCACGTCCAGCGGGGCGCGCAGGGCGCGGAACTGGGGGCCGTAGGGCACGCCGCCGACGATGGTGGCCTGGCGGATACGGGCGAACTTGCCCATGTCGCGCACCACTTCCATCACCTGGGTGGCGAGCTCGCGGGTGGGTGCCAGCACCAGTCCCCGCGGGCCGTGGCCCGGCTTGGCGGGGTTGGTCAGCAGGCGATGCAGCATGGGCAGTACAAAGGCGGCGGTTTTTCCGGTTCCGGTCTGGGCGGAGCCCATCACGTCGCCGCCTTGCAGGGCCAGCGGAATCGCCTTGCTCTGGATTTCGGTGGGGTTTTCAAAGCCGCAGGCCTCCAGGGCGCGCAGCAGTTGGTCGTTCAGTCCAAGTTCTTTAAAAGACAAGATACTAGTGTCCTTATCCGCCAGCCACAGGCGGATTGCAGTGTGTTTATTCCTGATGCGAAACCGTGCCTGAGAAACTCAGGCGTGTGCGGCTGCCACTGTGGCGGGGGCGGGCGCAAGGTTCCTGGAAGTGCGGCCGGGCCGGTTCGGTATGAACCTGCCGCCGCCAGCGTCACCAACCAGGGAGCCCGTTTTGAAGGGGATGCCGTATAGGCTAGAAGACGCGCTCACCCGTTACCGGGGTGAGACTCTGAGTATTGTATGCCAGTTTGGCCCGATTGGATAGAACTTTTTTTGACGAGGGGGGCGTAAGTTCTTTTGAGGACAGTGGGTGGCCTGGCTATCCGGCCCCGACCGCGGGGGCGATGCGGCCCATGCGCCCGGCATCGTAGTCGCGGATGGCCTGGCGGATTTCGTCGTAGGTATTCATTACAAACGGCCCGTAGCGGGCGATGGGCTCACCGATGGGGCGACCGGCCAGCAGCAGTACCTGGGCCGGAGTGGACTGATCCTCCGGTACCGTGAGGTCTACGCGGTCGCCGTCGCCAAAACGGGCGAACTGGGCCTCTCCGGTGAGCACCCCCTGGGCTCCCAGTTTGACCCGTCCGCCAAACACGTAGGCCCCGGCGTGATGCCCGGCGGGGATGTCCAGCCGGGTGGAGGCCCCCGGCTGAAGGGTGTAATGGATATAGGTGATGTCCGTGTGGGTGGCCACCGCTCCGCGCACCCCCAGCGCGCTGCCCGCCACCACCCGGGCGAGAACTCCGTCGGCCTCCGCCACCGGCGTTTGTTCGGCGGTCAGGTCCTGGTAGCGCGGTTCGGTCATTTTCAGGCGGGCGGGCAGATTGACCCACAACTGAAAGCCGTGCAGGGTGCCCCCCTGCTTCAAAAACGCCTTTTCCGGCATTTCGGAGTGGACGATGCCGCTGCCCGCGGTCATCCACTGCACGTCGCCGGGATTTAATACCGCGCCGCCGCCCATGGAGTCCCGGTGCTCCATGCGCCCGTCGAGAATATAGGTGACGGTTTCGAAGCCCCGGTGGGGATGATCGGGCACGCCGGAGGCCTGTCCCGGTCCCCAGGTGACCGGGCCGAAGTGATCCAGCATCAGAAACGGGTCCATCTCGATGACCGCGCCCAGGGTGCGGCGGATGGGCAACCCGGCTCCCTCCATGCCCTTGCGGGCGTCGACGACGGTCTCCACGGAGCGGACGGTTGGCGCGGTCATGATGGCTCCCCTGACAAGCGGCCGGCACCTGAAGGTGCCGGATATTGTTAATCCATTAACAATATTTATAGCGCAGGTTGAAACGGTGCGCAAGTCAGGCGGCGTCACCGTGCCCGGAGCCGGTCCCCTTGCGCATGCGCCCGGCCTTTTGCTCCTTCTGCGCCCGGCGGGCCTGCTGGCGTTGCTGGCGGGTCCAGCCCTGGACCACCAGGGTGAACTCACCCAGTACCTTGCGGCCGGTAAAGTGGGCGGTGACCTCGGCCACGGTGCCGCGCACCACCTCCTCGTGCTGCTTGGTCATTTCGCGCAGGGCGGCCATCTGCCGGTCGTCGCCCAGGGTGGCGGCGATGTCGGCCAGGGTTTTCAGAATGCGGTGGGGGGCCTCGAACATGACCAGGGTACAGGGGTGTTCCGCCAGCGCCTCCAGACGGGTGCGGCGGGCGCCGGAGCGGGGCGGCATATAGCCCAGAAAGGTGTAGCAGTCGGTGGGCATGCCCGCCACCGAGAGGGCGGCCACCGGGGCCGATGGGCCGGGGATGGGCACCACCGGCAGGCCCGCATCCCGCGCGGCGCACACCAGAAAATAGCCGGGGTCGGCGATCAGCGGCGTGCCCGCGTCCGACACCAGCGCCACGCTCTGCCCCTGTTGCAGGCGCTCGATCAGCACCGGCGACTTCATCTCCTTGTTGTGGTCGTGGTAGCTGGTCAGCTGGCCGTGAATCAGGTGGCGGGTGAGCAGCTTCTGGGTATGCCGCGTGTCTTCGGCGGCGATGATGTCCACCTCCTTGAGCACCGACAGGGCGCGCAGGGTGATGTCCTCCAGGTTGCCGATGGGGGTGGCCACCACGTACAGGGTGCCGGGTGTCGTGTCCATGGCGGGGGATGGTAGCATGCGGCATGGATTTGCGAACCGAAATCGCCGCCCGTTGGCGCGAACAGGGATACAGTTGCGACCTGTGGGTGGACCCGCCGGGGCAGGTGTGGGCGGATTTTGTGCACGATGTGGATGAATGGGTGCAGGTGCTGGAGGGGGAACTGGAGATGACCTCCGGCGGCGTCACCCGCAGGTTGGGGCCAGGGGACGAAACGTTTATCCCCGCCCATGCCCCGCATACGGTAAAAAATGTGGGCGGCACCACCGCCTGCTGGCTGCATGGCTACCGGAAATCAGGGGGTTGGGGTTGACTCCGGATGGACCGAAAGGTAGTGTGAAGATCTTGGGGATTCGTGCCATGCAGACGATATTCACATCCACCGGCCTTGCGCCCATTGCCTCCCGGCTGCTGCTGATTCTGGCGGTGGTGCTGGGGCATTGCTGCCTGTCCACCCTTCCGGCCCACGCGCTGGGGCTGATGGACGGGATGCAGGAACACGTATCCCACGCCCCGGTGGATGCCCCGGCCATGGCGATGGCGGATCATGTGTTCAGCCAGGCGCCGGACGCCTGTGGCAATGATGCGCCGCTGATGGCCGAACGTTCCCAGTTCCACACGGCCGTGCCGGTGGCCCTGCCGCTGCCGTTGTTGCCGGGGGTTGCCCGGTTGCCGATCCCGCATCCGTCGCCGGAGGGGGCACTGCGTCCCTCCCGCGACTGGCTGCAAATCTACCTCATCTGATGCCCCCTTCCGCCCGGCCGTCTGCCTAAAAACCGGCAGGGTTCGGGTTCGGTTTGTTTCCGGCGTATTGTGGACCCCACAAAACGCGCCGCGGGATGATGTTCGCCGTCTGCGCACGGTGCCGTTTACGGGAGGAGCGGGGCATGGGAAAAATTCCCAACCACCCCATCGCGGGAAAATTACTGGGGATGCTGATGGTGCTTGCGGGCATGCTGGGTGCCTCGGTGGCGCCGGCCCGGGCCGATCACGTGTTCACCCTGGAACTGGCGGTGGAAACCGCCCTGGAGGACAACCCGGGGCTGGCCGCCCGCACCGAGGCGGCGCTGGCCATGGCCGAGGTGCCCGCCCAGGCGGGGGCGCTGCCGAATCCAACCCTGACCCTGGGGGTGCTGAACGTTCCGCCGGACAGCCTGTCGTTCACCGACGAGCCCATGACTCAGTTCCAGGTGGGGGTGCGTCAGGGGCTGCCGTTTCCCGGCAAGCGCGCTCTGGCACGGCGCGAGGCGGGCCACCATGCGGAGGCCGCCCTGCGCGACGCCGAGGAGGCGCGCCTGACCCTGACCGCCGAGGTGCAGACGGCCTGGTGGCGTCTGTTCCAGACGGTGCGCGCGCTGGAGATCGTGCGCCGCAACCAGGAACTGCTGCGCCAGTTCGTGCAGGTGGCGCGCACAAAATACAAGGTGGGCAAGGGGCTGCAACAGGATGTGCTGCTGGCCGAGGTGGAGCTTTCCAAACTGATCGATACGGAGTTGGGGCTGGAGGGGGAGCGCGGTCAGGCGCAGGCGCGTCTGAACGCCCTCATGGGCCGTCCCGGCGGCATCCGCATCGATCTGCCGGAGCAGGTGGACACGTCGCTGGTGCAGCCGCCGCCCCCGGTGCGTCTGCTGGCCCAGGCGGACTCCCGGCGTCCGGCGCTGGTGGCCGCCCGGCACCGGTTTGAGGCCGCCTCCGAGCGGCTGGTACTGGCGCACAAGGCCTCGCGCCCCGACTTTTCGGTGACCGGCAGCTACAGCCTGCGAGGTGGCAGCGGCGCCGGAGGGGCGGCCCGATCCGATCTGGCCAGCGTGATGGTGGGCATCGATCTGCCCGTGCGCCCCAACAGCCGCCAGCATCGGCAGGTGGCCCAGCGGGAGCACGAGCGGAATGCCGCCGCGCTGGATCTGGAGCAACTGCAACTGACCATTCAGGCCGACGTGTCGCGGCTGGTGACCGAGTATGACGCGGCCCGCCGCCGGACCGAACTGTTCCAAGCCGGGATCATCCCCCAGGCATCGCAGATGGTGGCCTCGATGATGGCCGGGTATCAGGTGAACAAGGTGGACTTTCTGAATCTGGTGCGCTCCCAGGTGACCCTGTACGACTATCAGGTGCGCTACTGGAACGCCCTGACCACCGCGCGCATCGCCTGGGCGCGGCTGGAGGCGGCAGTGGGAGGCGGGTTGGAATCGGGACCGGAGCGGCCCGCCAGAGGTGCCGGATTCGGAGAAAAAACGCCGGTGGACGGCGGAGCCCACAAAGGGCATTAAGGGGACGCGGGTGATGAAAGACAAAATGTGGCTGGTGCTGCTTGGAACGTTGCTGCTGGGCGGTCTGGGGGGCTATCTGGTGGCGCCGGACGATGGCGGTGAGCGGGTGGAGACGGCTCCGGATGCGGTGCAACAACCGCTTTTCTACCGGAACCCGATGAACCCCGCCGTCACCTCGCCGGTGCCCGCCAAGGACCAGATGGGCATGGACTACATTCCGGTCTATGCGAATGGGGGAGGGGCAAATGGCGGCGGGGCGCAGGGTCCGGCGGGCACGGTGAGCATCGACTCGGTGACGGTGCAGAACATCGGCGTGCGCACCGCCCGGGTGGTGCGCGACACCCTGACCCGGGTGATCCGCACCTCCGGCCGGGTGGACTACAACGAGGAGCGGTTGACCCGCCTGCACCCCAAGACCGAGGGGTGGATCGAAAAGCTGCTGGTGGACGCCACCGGGCAGACCGTGTCCGCAAACGACATCCTGCTGTCCATCTATTCCCCCGATCTGGTGACCAGTCAGGAGGAGTACCTGCTGGCGCTGAAAAACGCGGAAACCCTGGCCGACAGTTCGTTTCCGGACATTCGCAAGGGGGCCGAAAACCTGCTCGAGTCGTCCCGCGAGCGGCTGCACATGCTGGACGTTCCGCACCACCAGATCGTGGAACTGGAAGCCACCCGCAAGGTGCGCAAGAACCTGCACATCCATTCGCCGTTCAACGGCGTGGTGGTCAGCGTGGGGGCCCGCGAGGGGCAGTATGTGACCCCGAAAACCGAATTGTACACCATCGCCGACCTGTCCAAGGTGTGGGTGTATGTGGACGTGTTTGATTCGGAACTGCCGTGGGTGAACGCCGGGGACCACGCCGAAATGCGTCTCAAAGGGGTGCCCGGCCGTGTGTTCGGCGGCCTGATCCGCTACGTGTACCCCTATGCCGATGCCGCCACCCGCACGGTGAAAGTGCGCCTGGAATTCGACAACCCGGACGGCCTGTTGCGGCCGGACCTGTTCGCCGACGTGACCATTCATGCGGACCGGCAGGTGAACGCGCTGGTGATCCCGTCCGAGGCGGTGGTCCGTTCCGGCGCCCGCGACCAGGTGTTCGTGGTGCGCGCGCCGGGCAAGTTCGAGCCCCGCGAGGTGGTGCTGGGGGTGGTTTCCGACGGACGCGTGCAGGTGCTTTCCGGCGTGGCCGAGGGGGAGGAGGTGGTGACCAGCGCCCAGTTCCTGATCGATTCGGAGTCGAAATTGTCCGAAGCCACCGCCAAGATGCTGGGAGAGCGGCGGGAGCCGGACGCCACGAGTACCCCCGTTGACGGAGCAACCGGAATGACGGGAATGACGGGAATGACGGGAATGACGGGAATGACGGGGCACGACATGGACAGTGGGGACATGAGCGGGCACGACATGAGTGGTCACGACATGGGCAGTGAGGCCATGCCCGGCAATGTCCACGCGGGGCACTAGGGGAACGCCATGATTGCACCGATCATCGACTGGTCCCTGCGGAACCGCTTTCTGGTTCTGATCGCCACCGTGCTGCTGGTGTTCGCCGGGGTGATCGCGGTGCGCACCACGCCGCTGGACGCGATTCCCGACCTCTCCGACGTGCAGGTGGTGGTGTTCACCGGCTATCCCGGTCAGGGACCGCAGGTGGTGGAGGACCAGGTCACCTATCCGCTGACCACCGCCATGCTGGCGGTGCCCTATGCCAAGGTGGTGCGCGGCTACTCGTTCTTCGGGCTCAGCTTCGTGTACATCATCTTCGAGGATGGCACCGACATGTACTGGGCCCGCTCGCGGGTGCTGGAGGCGCTCAACTACGTGCGCGGACGCTTGCCGGACGGGGTCAATCCATCCCTGGGGCCGGACGCCACCGGGGTCGGCTGGATCTATGAATACGCCCTGGTGGACCGCTCCGGGCGGCACGACCTGGCCCAGTTGCGCACCATCCAGGACTGGTTCCTGCGCTATCCGCTGCAAACCGTTCCCGGCGTGGCCGAGGTGGCCTCGGTGGGTGGCTACGTGAAGCAGTATCAGGTGGAGGTGAACCCCAACGCGCTGCAGGCCTATCAGGTGCCGCTGTCCAGGGTGAAGAACGCCATCATGCGCTCCAACAACGATGTGGGCGGGCGCCTGATCGAGATGGGCGAAACCGAATACATGGTGCGCGGACTGGGGTATATCCGCTCCGTGGACGACCTGAAAACGATCCCGGTGGGGGTGGATCCGAACGGCACGCCGATCCGCTTGCAGGACGTGGCCCAGATCGGCATCGGCCCGGAACTGCGCCGGGGGCTGGTGGAACTGAACGGCGAGGGCGAGGTGGTGGGCGGCGTGGTGGTGATGCGTTACGGCGAAAACGCCCTGGCCACCATCAAGCTGGTGCGCAAAAAACTGGCCGAACTGTCCGCCGGGTTGCCGGAGGGGGTGGAAATCGTGCCGGTGTACGACCGGGGCGACCTGATCGAGCGGGCGGTGGACAACCTGAAAGGCAAGCTGCTGGAAGAATTTCTGGTGGTGTCGCTGGTGTGCATCCTGTTCCTGGCCCACGCCCGCTCGGCGCTGGTGGCCATCGTCACCCTGCCGTTGGGAATCCTGGCTGCGTTTCTGGTGATGCGCTATCAGGGCATCAACGCCAACATCATGAGCCTGGGTGGCATCGCCATTACCCTGGGGGCCATGGTGGACGGGGCCATCGTGCTGATCGAAAACGCCCACAAGCACCTGCATGCGGAAGCCGAGGGGGGGCTGGCCGGCGGTCGCCAGCGGTGGCGGGCCATCGCCGCCGCCTCCCGCGAGGTGGGGCCGGCGCTGTTCTATTCGCTGATGATCATCACCGTGTCGTTTTTGCCGGTGTTCAGCCTGCAGGCGCAGGAAGGACGGCTGTTCGCCCCGCTGGCGTTCACCAAAACCTGGGCCATGGCGGCGGCGGCGGTGCTGTCCATCACCGTGGTGCCGCTGCTGATGGGGTATTTCATTCGCGGACGGATTCCAGCGGAGGAGGCCAACCCCATCAACCGGGCGCTGCAAACGGTCCACCATCCCCTGCTGGGGCTGGCCCTGCGCTACCGGGGGATTACCCTGGGGCTGGCCCTGCTGCTGGCGGTCACCGCCGTCTGG
>JAOUMB010000081.1 GCA_029881725.1 Nitrospirota bacterium | reverse complement strand
GCACCCGTTCATACAGGGGCCGGGCCCGGACCAGGTCCCCGCCCTGATGCAGCGCCAGGGCCTGGGCCAGCAGGTCGTCCACAGGGGCCGGACGTCCCTTGCCGGAGGCGCGGGGCGGCTTTTTTTTCGGGTGACGGGACATACGGGGGCGGGTGTGGCTCCGGTGGATGCGGTTTCCGCCGATTATAGCCGGTTGTGGCCGCCGGGTGGCTCAGCCGTGCTGCATGTCGTCCGCATCGGCCACCACCGCCCCTTCCGGCCCCAGCCGTTGCACGCAGCGGAAGCCCACGTCCGCCTGGCGCATGCGCGGATCGAGAAAGAAGCGGTAGGCCCCGCGGGTGGTGAGCTGTTCCAGCTGATAGTGACCGCTGCCGTTGCCGCTGCCGCCGCGCAGAACCTTGTGGCGGCGGCCGTAGAGTTCGCTGCTGGCGGTATTGCCCGGATAGGGCAGGTACCAGCTGGCGGTCCACTCCCACACGTTGCCCGCCATGTCCAGCGCGCCGTAGGGGCTGACGGAGGTCTCGAAATGCCCGGCCGGGGCGATCTCCCCCAGTTGACCCACGTTGGCCGCCTCCCGGTCGAAGGTGTCCCCGTAGGGGTATTCCCGCCCCTCGGGGCCGCGGGCGGCCTTTTCCCACTCCGCCTCCGTGGGCAGGCGCGCGCCGCGCCAGTGGCAGAAATTCTGCGCGTCCATCCAGGTGACGTTGGTCACCGGCAGGTGCCGGTCCACCGGCTGGGGCGGATCCCCTTCCCAGTGGGGGGGCGGGGGGTAGTCGAGGGCGGCCACGAACAGGACGTAGTCCTGCTCGGTCACCTCGGTGCGGTCGATGGCGAATGCGGGCAGGCCGATGGTGCGCAGCGGGTGTTCGTCCAGATACCAGGGGCGGCGGCTGCCGAACTCCCGGGCGCGCCCCTCCGTGTCCACCCGGTTGGAACCGAGCACCGCCGGTCCTTCCTCCACCAGCACCATGTCGGCGGGAAAATCCACCGCCCGCGGCGGGATCGGCCGGGCGGTGGGTGGGGGTGCGTCCCCCCCCTTGGTGCAGGCGGCCAGCAGCCCGGCCAGCAGCAGGGGGATGAGCGCGCCAAACCGGGTCACCGCCGTCGCCGCTGGTATTCGCGCACCGCGCGGTTGTGCTGTTCCACGGTCTCGGAAAACACGTGGGTGCCGTCCCCCCGGCTGACAAAGTACAGGGCCGGGTCGTTGGCCGGGAACAGGGCCGCGTGGATGGCCGCCTCGCCGGGGTTGGCAATGGGGCCCGGCGGCAGTCCCTTGTGCCGGTAGGTGTTGTAGGGGTCGTCCCGGCGCAGGTCCCGGTAGCGGATGTCGCCATCGTAGTCGGGGGTGGCGTAGATCACCGTGGGGTCGGTTTGCAGGCGCATGCCGATCATCAGCCGGTTGTGGAACACGGCGGATATCCGCTCCCGTTCATCCGGCGCGCCGGTCTCCTTCTCGATGACCGAGGCCATGGTCAGCACCTGATGGCGGGTCCATCCCAGCAACCCGCGTGCGTGTTCCCGCTCCGGGGTGAACACCTCGTCCAGGCGGCGCAGCATGGTTTCCACGATCACCTCCGGGCGGGTGCCGCGGGCGAACTTGTAGGTGTCCGGGAAGAAATACCCCTCGAACGGCACCTTCACCCCATCGGTGACCACCCCGAAGCGGGCCGCCAGTTCCGGGTCCTGGATCAGGGCCTGATAGTCGGGCACCTGACCGAACCCGGCGTCGGCCAGCCGCGACATGACCTCGCGCACGGTGAGCCCCTCGGGCAGGGTGATGGGGTGCAGCAGCACGTCCCCGTCCACCATGGCGTTCAGCACCCGGCGCGGGGTCATGGACGGCGACAGGCGGTACTCGCCCGGTTTGATTTTCTGGGCCGCGCCGGTGAGGCGGCCCATGATCTCCACCGGCAGGGCGTCGGCGATGATGCCCCGCGTGAGCAGCAGGTTGGCGGTGGTGCGCAGGGAGCTGCCGGATTTCACCTCGATGATCTGTTCGGTCGCCCCCGCGGCCGCCAGCGGGCGGTTATAGACGATGGCGAGCCACCCCCCACCGACGGCGCCCAGCGCGGTCAGGGTGAGCACCAGCAGGCCCAGGATGCGCAGCAGGGTGCGCATCAGCCGGCATCGTCCCGGGGCGGGAGGGCGCCGAACCGGTCCGGGTCCACCTCCGGGTGGAGGCTCAGGTAATTCAGGAATCCCTGCAGAAAATAGACCGCCGCCACCTGGTCGATGACCTGCTTGCGCCGCTTGCGGGTAAGGCCCGACTGGATCAGGGCGCGTTCCGCCGCCACCGTGGACAGGCGCTCGTCCCACAGCACCACCGGCACCGGCAGGGTGGGGCGCAGTTTGTCGATGAATGTGCTGACCTTTTCCACCTGCACCCCGTGGGAACCGTCCAGCATCAGCGGCAGGCCCACCACCACGCGCACCGCCTGGCGCTGGGCCACCAGTTCGCCGATGCGGGCCAGATCGGCCTTGAAGCTTTTGCGGCGGATGGTCTCCACCGGGTTGGCGGTGATGCCCAGTTCGTCGCTGGCGGCCACACCGATGGTGCGGTCACCCACGTCCAGGGCCAGCATGCGTCCAGGTTGCGCCACGGTGCGGCCTCGCTCGTTGGGGGATGCCCGAAAAACGCGGGTCAGCCGTTCAGCCGCTCGGTCACGCGCTCGAAAAAGGCGGCCAGCGCGCCGTCCAGCGCCGCCGGGTCGGTGCCGCCGCCCTGGGCCATGTCCGGGCGGCCACCGCCCTTGCCGCCCACCATCTGCGCCACTTCGCGCATCAGGTCGCCGGCCTTGAGCCTGTCGTTAAGGTCCTTGGACACGATGCACAACAGGCTGACCCGCCCGTCGGTGACGCTGGCCAGCATGGCCGCGCCGCTTCCGATCTGGTCGCGCACCTTGTCGGAAAGGGTGCGCATGGCGGCCACGTCCAGCCCGTCGTCGCGCCGGGTGAGCACCGTGTGCCCCCCGATTTCGCGTTTTTCCTCGTTTCCGCCCCCTCCTTCGGCCATCTGCATTTGCAGGCGCTCGATCTGGCGGTCCCGCTCGCGGATCTGGGCCACCAGCTGAACGGCCCGCTCGGTGACCGTGTCCGGCGTGGCCTTGAGGGCATGGGCGGCGGACAGCAGGCGCTCCTCCTGGCCGCGCACGTAATCCTCCGCGTGCACCCCGGTGACCGCCTCGATGCGCCGCACGCCGGCGGCCACGCTCCCTTCGGAGGTGATCTTGAACAGGCCGATCTCGCCCACCCCGCCGCAGTGGGTGCCGCCGCACAGCTCGGTGGACACGTCGGAAATCCGCACCACGCGCACCTCGTTGCCGTATTTTTCCCCGAACAGGGCCATGGCGCCGGAGGCGATGGCGGATTCCAGGTCCTTCACCTGCGTATCCACCGGGGAGGCGGCGCGGATGTGGCGGTTGACCTGCTGCTCGATAAAGGCGATGTCGGTGCGGGTCAGCGGCTGGAAATGGGTGAAGTCGAACCGCAGTTTTTCCGGCGCCACCAGGGAGCCCGCCTGTTTGACGTGGGCCCCCAGGGTGTCGCGCAGCACCGCGTGCAGCAGGTGGGTGGCGGTGTGGTTGCGGGCGGTGTCGTGGCGTTTCTCCACGTGCACTTTGGCCTCCACCCGGTCGCCGGTGGCGATGGTGCCGTGCACCACCCGCGCGGTGTGCACCACCATGGCGCCGCCGGGGCGCTTGGTGTCGGACACCTCGATCACCGTGTCCACGCTGCCGGACGCCCCGCGCACCTCGATCAGACCGCTGTCGCCCGCCTGGCCGCCGGACTCGGCGTAGAACGGGGTTTCCGCCAGAATCACCTCCACCGGGTCCCCCTCGGCGGCCGTATCCACGGGTGCGCCGCCCTTGAGCAGCGCGGCCACGGTGGTGGCGTGGTGGGTGGTGGTGTAGCCCACGAACGGGGTGTCGCCCACTTTGGACGCCAGTTCGCCATAGATGCTGGCCGCCTTGGCATCCGCGGCCCCTTTCCACGAGGCGCGGGCGCGCTCCTTCTGCGCCTGCATGGCGCGGTCGAAGCCGGGCAGGTCCACTCCCATGCCGCGTTCCCGGGCGATGTCGCCCGCCAGATCGGAGGGGAATCCGTAGGTGTCGTACAGGTTGAACAAATCCTCGCCGGGCAGGTCGGACAAGCCCTTTTTCTCGGCCTTGTCGAGGGCCTCGGCAAGGCGCTCCACCCCGGCGCCCAGGGTGTTGGAGAAACGGATCTCCTCGCCCCGCACGATGGTGGCGATGGTCTCTTTGGCCTCGATCAGTTCCGCATAGGTGCCGCCCATGTGCTCCACCACCACCTGGCACAGGTCCGCCACCGCGCCCGCCTGCAGGCCGATGGCCAGCCCGTAGCGGGCGGCGCGGCGCAGCACCCGGCGCAGCACGTAGCCGCGCCCGTCGTTGGCGGGCAGCACCCCGTCGGCGATCAGGAACGAGATGGACCGGCAGTGGTCGGCCAGCACCTTCAGGGCGGTATCGGTCTTTTTGTCCTTGCCGTAGGTCACGCCCGCGGTATCCGCGGCGGAGCGGATGATGGGCAGGAACAGGTCGGTGTCGTAGTTGTTGGTGACGCCGTTCACCACGGCGGTCAGGCGCTCCAGCCCCATGCCGGTGTCGATGCTGGGCTTGGGCAGTGGGTGCAGGGTGCCGGACTCGTCCCGGTTGTACTGCATGAACACCAGATTCCAGATTTCCAGGAACCGGTCGCAGGTGTCCTCATCGCAGCCCACGGCACAGGTGGGTTTTCCGCAGCCCACCGCCTCGCCCTGATCGATGTGGATCTCGGTGCACGGGCCGCAGGGGCCGGTGTCGCCCATCTGCCAGAAATTGTCTTTTTCGCCCAGGCGCATGATGCGCGCTTCCGGCACCCCCTCCTGATCGCGCCACAGGGCGTAGGCCTCGTCGTCGTCCTTGTAGACGGACACCCACAGCCGCTCCTTGGGCAGGGCCAGGTTCTCGGTCAGGAACTGCCAGCCGAAACGGATCGCCTCGCTCTTGAAATAGTCGCCGAACGAAAAGTTGCCCAGCATCTCGAAAAAGGTGTGGTGGCGTCCCGTATAGCCGACGTTTTCCAGATCGTTGTGCTTGCCGCCGGCGCGCACGCATTTTTGCGAACTGACCGCGCAGGGGGCCGGCCGTTCCTCCTCGCCGGTGAACACCCGCTTGAACGGCACCATGCCCGCGTTGGTGAACAGCAGGGTGGGGTCGTTCTGGGGAATCAGCGGACTGCTGGGCACGAACAGGTGCCCATGTTCCTGGAAGTAAGCGACAAAGGCGTCGCGAATCTGGCTGGAGGTGAGCGACATGCTCCACAAACCCTTACAGTGATCGAAAATGGCGCGCAGGGGCGGGAATCGCGTCGGAAAACCGGCGGCCGCCGGTTACACCTCGTCCCACAGGCGTCCCTGCCTGACGGTGGTTACGATATCACGAATGGAACCGTCCGGGAATCCGCGCCGTGCGAGATACCCGCTCATGCGCCGCAGCAGCCGGTCGTCCACGGAGGCCGGAGGGGTGCGCAAATAGCGGCGCGCCGCCTGCCGGGCGGCCGCCTGGAGGGTGTCGGGGGCGGCCTGCTCGGCCAGCACCTCCGCCGCCGGTTCCAGAGGCAGTTTGCGGCGCCGCAACTCCGCCTTTACCCGCGCCGGGCCGAAGCCTTTTTCCACCGCCAGCCGGTCGGCCAGATGGCGCGCCAGACGGGCGTCGTCCAGGTAGCCGTCCGCTTCCAGCCCATGCACCACCCGCATCACCTGCTCCTCGGGAAAGCGGGCGGCAAGCCGCGCCGCCAGTTCGCCGCTGGAGCGGTCGCGCAGGGCCAGCAGACGGAAGGCCGCCTGCCGCACCGGACTCAGGGAGCGGTCGGTGGGGCCGCTGCCGGGGTCGCCGGTCAAAACCGGTCCACCTGCATTTTGTTGGGATCGTTTTCGGAAGACTGCTCCTTGTCGCCCCACGCGGCGGAGTCGCTGGTGGACGACACGCCGCTGAGCTTGAGGCGGAAGTCCTCCGGGTTGGTGGCATAGGCCAGCGCCGCTTCCTCGTTGATCAGCCCGCGCTGCATCAGGTCGAACAGGGACTGGTCGAAGGTCTGCATGCCGTACTGGGAGCCGCCCTGGGCGATCACGTCCTTCAGCTTGCGGGTTTTTTCCGGGTCGATGATCGCCTCGCGCACGGTCTGGGTGCTGACCATGACCTCCACCGATGCCACCCGCCCCTTGATGTCGGTGCGCGGGATCAGGCGCTGGGAGATGACCCCCTTGAGCACCGAAGCCAGCTGCAGGCGCACCTGCTTTTGCTGGAACGGCGGGAACACGCCGATGATGCGGTTGATGGTTTCCGCCGCGTCCATGGTGTGCAGGGTGCTCATCACCAGGTGGCCGGTTTCGGCGGCCACCAAGGCGGTGTGAATGGTCTCGTAGTCGCGCATCTCACCCACCAGGATCACGTCCGGATCCTGACGCAGGGCGGCGCGCAGCGCCACGCCGAAGGATTCGGTGTCGTACCCCACCTCGCGCTGGCTGATCAGGGATTTCTTGTCCTGATACAGATACTCGATGGGGTCCTCGATGGTGATGATGTTGGCCGCCTTGGTGGTATTGATGTGCTCCATCATGGCCGCCAGGGTGGTGGACTTACCGCTACCCGTGGAGCCGGTGACCAGAATCAGGCCGCGGGATTCCCCGGCGATCTTGTGCAGCACCGGCGGCAGGTTGAGTTCCTCGATGGTGTTTACCTGGGTGGCCACCACGCGAAACACCATGCTGACCGAGCCGCGCTGCTTGTACGCGTTCACACGGAAACGGCCCACCCCCGGATAGGAGTAGGCCAGATCACCCTCGCCGGTGCGGATGAACGACTCCCGCTGGGTGTCGTTCATCATGCTGAAGGCCAGTTGCTGGGCGGCTTCGGCCGGCAGCGTCGGCGCGCCCTGCACCGCCACCAGATTGCCATCCACGCGCACCATGGGAACCTTGCCCGATTTCAGGTGAAGATCGGACGCACCGTTGGTTACGACGGCTTTGAGCAGATCGGCGATATTCATATGTGAGGGACCCTATGCGTTGGCGGTTGCTTCCACGGTCGTCTCACTCTTATCGCCCATTCCCAGCGCATCCTTGACCTTTTGGGTGACTTCGGCCATCACTTCCGGATTTTCCTTCAGGAACTGGCGCACGTTGTCGCGCCCCTGGCCGATGCGGTCCTCGCCATAGGAGTACCAGGCGCCGCTTTTCTTGATCACCTCGTGGATCACGCCCAGATCGATCACCTCGCCCTCGCGGGAGATGCCCTGGTTGAACAGGACTTCGAACTCCGCCTGGCGGAACGGCGCGGCCACCTTGTTCTTGACCACCTTCACCCGCACCCGCGAGCCGTAGATCTCGTCGCCCTTCTTGAGCGACTCGATGCGGCGGATGTCCAGACGCACGCTGGAGTAGAACTTGAGCGCGTTGCCGCCGGTGGTGGTTTCCGGGTTGCCGAACATGACGCCGATTTTCATGCGCAGCTGGTTGATGAAAATCACCATGCAGTTGGTCTTGGAGATGGTGGCGGTCAGCTTGCGCAGGGCCTGGCTCATCAGGCGGGCCTGCAGGCCCACGTGGGAGTCGCCCATCTCGCCCTCCAGCTCCGCCTTGGGGGTGAGCGCCGCCACCGAGTCCAC
>JAOUMB010000034.1 GCA_029881725.1 Nitrospirota bacterium | reverse complement strand
GTTCCGGCTGGTGCCGTTGGGAAACAGGTAGGCCAGCATCGACTCCAGACGGTCCGAGAGTTCTCGGCGCACGGCATCGGCGTCGATGGTTTGTGCCCCCACGCTGTCGGGGGCGTCGTTGAAGTCACACCAGTCGCCCATTAGCCCACCTTCCAGCAGCGGTCCTGCCAGGAACACCAAGTGCACTCGAAGTGGGTGGGTGTGGCCGTCACCCGGGGCAGCAACTCACCGGCCTCGGTAGCGGTGATGACCCGCACGCCCCGGTCGGACATGGACTGCGCCAGGCCACCGTCGAAGGGCATCAACTCGAAGTAGAGTTCCTGGCTGTCCTTGTTGATGGCCGTGAAAATCGCCGGGTTATGGCAGATACCCGGCACGCTGCCCTCCATGTAGGCCTGGTACACGGCGACCTGGGCAGCGTAGACCGGCTTTGCCTTGGCGATACCCTTCTTGACCGTCTCCCGCCACGATTTGGCGTTCATGGTCTTGCACTCCCACAGGGCGGGGTAGGTCAGATTCAGATCGCCAGGGCCGCCGGAGAAGATGCCGTCCACATGGCCACGGATCCGACCGCCGGCCACGGAGAAGCCGAACTGGCCGCCGTTGGTCTTTTGGGTGTGAAGCTCGAAGCCGGCCAGGTGCAGCCAACGGATGGCCAGGTCCTCCAGGGAATGCCCCACCTCGAACACCCGCAGGATGCGGCCAGAGAAACCCCTGTCCGGATCTTCCGGGGTGTGGGTGTACTCGTATTGCAGTGCCCGCTCGCAAGAGACACCCAGGCGGGATCCCCCCAGGTAATCACGAGGTGTCATGTCTGCCTGCTCTGCCTGGAGGGCGGTGTCAATCAAATCCGTGACCCGCTCGTGGAGTTTCGGTTGATGGTTAAAATCCAGCATCAGAACGGCACCCCCGCCTGCGCCTCGTGGCCAGCCACCATCCGGTCCTGGTAGGTGGTCACCACCACCTCGATCAAACCCAGCACCTGGTCCCTGCTGTACCCCGCCAGGGGCGTGTCCAGCCCCAGAGCCGCCACGTAGTCGCCCAAGGGGTCGAGGCAGTCCGTCATGGCGGCGATTTCCATTTCCGTGGGATCGATCATCTTTCCTCCGGTCTTTTTCATCAGATTCGAATAGGCCCCCTGGCAGCGCAGGGAGCAGAATTTGCGATAGCTATCGGCCCGCTTCGGGTGGCTGCGCGGCAGCTTCGGGTTGAACCACCCGAACCCCCGTGTCTGGCGGCTGCAGACGGCACACACCCGCGGGGTGACCGGGACCTTCACGCCGCCACCATCTCCCGGTCACCCGCCGCCATCACCAATTCACGGATCTCCCGCTTGTTGAACTTGAAGGTCATCAGGCAGGAGGCCTGGTAGCGGGTCAGACCGAAGTCGGCCCGGCACTCCGGGGGCAGGTAGCGCAGTTGCGCCGGGGTGGGCGGCTGGTTCAGCCAGCTCCGGGTCTTGTGGGCCGAGTCGATGGACTCGTGATCGTTCAACCAGTCATCTGCGGCCGCCAGACAGACCATCCGCTCGCCAATGGCCAGGAGGCGAGGTCGATACCCCTTCGCACCACCCACGGCGTACCAGCGACCGTCCTGGAAGAACACCCCGCCCCACCCCTTGAACCCGGCGGCCATCAGCGCATCCTCGGCGCCGAACAGATCCACCCACAGGAAGTTGGACCGGGCCAAGAGGTCGATCTCCGTCATCACGAAGTCGGTCAGACAGCCCTTGTCGTGGCCCTTGAATTCGTACCCGCACACCGGACATTCGGCCACCCGGGCCGGCAGAATCGTGTCGCACTCCGGACACTCCTTGGACGGGGCATCCCGGTCCTCCTTATCCCGATCCTCCAGGCTGGCGTCCTGTTCCAGGCACCCGTGCATCAGGGTGGCGGTGCCGAAATCCAGCACGATGCAGTCGCTCTTGACCATTCCCGGGTACTCGTTGGGATCCACCGTGCGCAGGCCCCGGCCGACCATCTGGATCAGGGTGCATTTGTAGGAACTGGGCCGAAGCAGCACCACGCAGGCGGTGGGGGTGTAGTCGTAGCCCTCGGTAAGCACCGCTACGTTCACCACCACTTGGGCATCGCCGCGCTCGTAGTCGGCAAGCCGCGCCCGGCGCTCCTGCTCGGACAGCTCCCCGTGGATCAGCACCGCCTCGATGCCGGCATGATTGAAGGCGTCGCAGACCGCCTCCGCATGGGCCACGGTGGAACAGAACACGATGGTCTTGCGGTCCGCCGCCTTCTCCCGCCAGTGGTGCACCACCGCATCGTTTATGGGACGGCTGTTCATCACCGCCGCCACCTCGTCCATGTCGAAGTCGATGGCCTTGCGCTTGACGTTTTTGAGGGCCTCCTGGGCACCCACGTCAATGACGAAGGTGCGGGGCGACACTAGGTGCCCCGAAGCGATCAGCTCCCCCAGGCTGATCTGGTCCGCGACGTTGCTGAACACGTGCCGCAGGCCGGTGCCATCGCCCCGCTGGGGGGTGGCGGTCACGCCGTAGACCTTGGCGTTCGGATTCCGGTCCCGCACCCGGTCGATCACCCGCCGGTAGCTGTCCGCCGTGGCGTGGTGGGCCTCGTCGATCACCAGCAGGTCGAGGGATGGGATCTGCTTGAGATTCACCTCCCGCGACAGGGTCTGCACCATGGCGAAGGTGGCCTGACCGTCCCACGATTTCATCTTGGCGTTGAACACGGAAGTGTCGATGCCCGGATTCACCCGCCGGAATTTTTGCCGGTTCTGGTCGGTGAGCTCATCCCGGTGCGCCAGGATGCAGGCCTTGGCGCCGGGCTCACCCAGCAGCTTTCCGGTGACCGAGGAGAGCACGATGGTCTTGCCGCTGCCGGTGGGTGCCACCGCCAGGGTGTCGCCGTACTGGTGGAGCGCCCCCACGGAGCGCTCCACCATCTGTTTTTGTCTGGGTCGGAGGATCATGGCACTACTGAGCCCAGCTGGGCCGGCCAGCGTTGGAGGTGGCCTGAGTGGAAGCGGCAGGTGTCGGAGCGGGTGCCGATACCGCCCCCATCGCCGTCCCGTACTCCTTGTGGTCCGGGGCGATGGCCTGCTTGACGACGTTCTTGTCGTCACCCTTGGCGTCCTTCTCCCAATCGAGCTTGGCGACGAACTCGATGCCGTCCAGGTCGGCGAAACCGGAGATGCGCCGGGCGTTCTGCGCCTGGGGAGTCTCATCGCTCGGGTGAACGCCCCTGGCGGAGTTGAGGATGCCCTTGATGAAGGCGCGGCCCATGTTGGCCCACTCCGGGCCCTTGCCGCTGTGCAGACCGATCAGGGACCAGACCTTGCGGCGGGCGTACGGTCCCTCCGTCACCACGAACTCGGCGTTCAGGTAGACGGAACCGGTCTTGTCGTTGCGGGTGGCGTAGCCGCCGGTCCAGCCCTCGTTGGGATCGTCGTATCCGCCCGGACGGAGGGTCATCCGTACCTTGGCGAGGGTGCCCTTGGGGATCAGGTCGTAGGACTGTTGGTCGTCGGCGTTGTTGAAGTCGTTCCAGGTACTCATTGTTGGTATTCCTTATGCGGTAGGGGTGGCGGCGGGGCTGGTGAAGTCGAGGCGCTCCGGGGCGGGACGCCCGGGGCTCTGGATCTTCTCCATCAGCTTTTGGAGGTTCGGTTCCTCGACCAGGTCGAGGCGGCCGGAGCGGTCTTTGGCGGGGTAGCCCCAGGGGTTCAAGGTCTGGCAGACGAACGCCCGGTAGGTGGCGCCGTCATCGTCCTTGATCTCGGCCAGGGTGATGACCTCGTCGACGATTCCGGGAAGTTCCAGGCCGGTCTTCGCGCCCTCAATCTGGAGGCTGAACACTCGCCGGTTGAAGTCGTCCAGCTTCTCGTCGAGGATCCCGACGAACCAGACGTTTTTCCGGCGGGTGTGCTGCAGGTGCGTGAGCCATCCGATCATCTCCTGGCCCATGAGCCCGTAGGCGCCGCGCATGTCCGGCTTGCCGGTTTTTTCCGATACCGCCTGAGGCTGGCCCGTACACCACTGGAAGCAGAGGCGGCCGGCCACGGTGATGGAGTCGATGAACACGGTTTCGTACTTGTCGAGCACCGCCGGATCACCGAAGCGCTTACAGACGTCCTCGTAGTGGGCCTCGCTGTACGGCTGTTCGTCCCGCAGCGCCGGATTGGGCCCGCCGATGAACACGGCGAAGTCGCGACACTCTTGCCAGGTACGCGGCCGGATGGTGTCGCCGGCCCAGCCGTCCACCGCCAGGTCGCCGGCTTCCAGGTCGAAAAACAGGGTCTTTTCCGGCGGCAGGGTCCACAGCTGGCTGGTCTTGCCGATGCCGCTCTTGCCTTCCAGAACCCCCTTCACGCCTCGGGCCTCGGCCAGCCGATCGTCGGCGCTGATGATGGGCAGGCGCGGTTTGGTGGTATGGCTCGCCACCAGGTTTTCCAGCCACTCGCTCTTGGGTTGGGTTTCCGTTTCCTCTGGCGCTACCGCGCCGGTCTGACTACTCATCGATCGTTTCCTTCTTCCTGTCCCACCCGGTGGCGGGGGCATCAGTTGTTTTCAGGAAGGACACGATCAGGTCCGCCACGGCATCCACCACCTCATCCGCCTGTTTGGGCGTGAGCTGGCGGGTGTGCCGTGTCAGTTCAAATGGGGGTTTATCCGTCTGCACCAATCTGTCCTCCCAGCGGGCGCCTCGGGGGCGCTGTGTTTCCTGGGCTCATGGTGTTTTCCGGCCTCGGAAAAGTTGAGGACAGTTCAAAAACGGATGAGACAGTTCTCCCGAAGACGCACCCCGGCGAGTCCGAAAGCGGCTCGGAGGGAAAATCGTTGGCCGTGTATTTTCAGGTAGTTACGAACGGGCCAGAATTTCGCGACACCGCCTGGTTGGAGGCTGGGAAAACCATCAGACAGTTTGAAAAAGTTTGAGACAGTTCTCCCGGAAACCCTTGTAAAACGGGCGTTATCTGGCCGAAAAAGTTTCCTCGGTGATAACTGGGGAGCCCGTTGAAGGCGTCTGAGAGGGGGTTGCGCGCCGTTTTTTACCCGGATATCCGCTTGATTAAATGAACGTGGCGCTTTATTTTATGTTTTCGCCATACCGTAAAATAACGGCGGGCACTATTTTAGGATCGGACCACAAGCCATGAAGCGGAAACTCCAGGGGAAATACGTCACCATCTCGACGGTGGGAGAGAAAGCCCGAGCCTTCGTGCCCACCCCCCTGCCACCCCGGCCGCCCGTCGATTGGACACCGGAGTTGCGGGAAAAATTCGACCAGGCGCTGCTGGCGCTGGGACGGCTGGACAGCGTCTCGACCCTTCTGCCCGACACGCCGCTCTTCCTTTATATGTACGTGCGCAAGGAGGCGGTGCTCTCCTCCATGATCGAGGGGACACAGTCCTCACTCTCCGACCTTCTGCTGTTCGAACTGGAACAGGAGCCGGGCGTTCCCCTGGATGATGTCCAGGAGGTCAGCAACTACGTTGCCGCCCTGAACCACGGCCTCAAGCGGCTGACGGACGGTTTCCCACTATCGCTGCGCCTGATCAAGGAGATTCATGAAGTCCTGCTCTCCAAGGGGAGGGGCAGCAAGAAGTCACCCGGGGAGTTTCGCCGCAGTCAGAATTGGATTGGAGGGACCCGGCCGGGCAATGCGGCGTTTGTGCCGCCACCGCCGGACCGGGTGATCGAGTGCATGGGGAACCTGGAAACATTCCTGCACGACCAGCCGGAACCGACGCCGGTGCTGCTCAAGGCCGCTTTGGCCCATGTGCAGTTTGAAACCATCCACCCGTTCCTGGACGGCAACGGGCGCCTCGGCAGGCTGCTGATCACGCTACTGCTCTGCGAGCAACAGGTGCTTCGGGAGCCGATGCTTTACCTGAGCCTCTATTTCAAGACCCACCGCCAGTACTACTACGAGTTACTCGACAATGTTCGCCTGACCGGAGACTGGGAGGCGTGGATCGATTTCTTCGCCGAGGCGGTGATCTTCACCTCCACCCAGGCGGTGGAAACCGCTCAGCAGCTGGTTGCTCTCGCCAATGAGGATCGTGCCAAGGTTGCAGGACTGGGGCGCTCGGCCCCATCAACCCTTCGGGTTCACGAGGCACTGCTGGAGCACCCCATTGCCACATCCGGCTGGCTCGTGGAGAAAACCGGCATTACCGCCGCGACGGTCAACAAGTGCCTGGGGCACCTGGAGCGCCTGGGCATCGTCCACGAGTTGACCGAGCGGAAGCGCAACCGACTGTTTGGTTACACCGGATACGTCGCCATCATGAACCAGGGAACGGAGCTGCCGGAAGGGTAGATTACCGGTCGTCCACCTGGAACGGGCGAATGGCAACGGTGAACGGGTTGATGCGGTAGCCATGGGCTTCATCGCCCTGGCCCTGCCAGGAGAGCGTCTGGACGACATCCTCCCGGTCGATGGGCAAGCCCAGCCCCTTCTTAATCTTCTTCTCGAACCCTTCCTGAAGGCGGTTGATCGTGCGGCGGACCGAGGTCACATCTTCGACCGTCCCGTCTTGGCGCCGTTCCAACTCCGATACGATCTCCGCCAGGGTGATGGTGCGGAAGGCGTCGGGGGAGGCGCCGTTCAGTAGATCCTGAAGAAACCGCTCCCTCAGGATGGAAAATACTTGGAACTGTGCGTCCGCCTGGGCGGCCAGCGCCGGTAAGCCATCGATCCGAACCGCCCTGGGGCCGACTTCCACAGTGAACCGACGTCCGGGAACGGGAGGCGTCACCGGCTTCGCCATGATCGGCAAAACCTCCTTTGTGTATATCGGCACCGATGCCCTTGCCACCATGGACGGTGAACCCGATTTGGCCACACGCCGAACCGTCTCCTCCAAATCCACCGCGCCAGCGGCAATGTCCGCCAGCAAGACAGCCGTGATCCACTCCTCCTTGAGGAACCGTTCCGCGAGGTTTTGCGGATTCACCACGATGTAACAGGTGGGGGTGATGGTCGCCCAGTCCCGGGTGAGGTAGCGTTCCTCTGCGCAGTGATCGGCAATGCAAACCACCACGCCCATCCCGTCCAGGTCGACTTTGAACACGCCATCCGCCAGTTGCTTTACGCCCACCTCGAGATTCATGAGGCGGGTGTTGACGAATGACTGTACCCCCGGTTGGGAGACGTGGGTCCGTATTTCAGGGTGGCGTTGTTTCCCGGTCGATGGGAACACCGGCCGTTCGCAGTCGGGACACCGGTATTCGTGCCCCGCCTCATCCATCACTTGATCGACGTAGATCTGTCCACGACAGTGCCGATTTCGCGGTGGGAAGTCCCGGTCCTTCGGGTTTGCGCACTGGACGTAGGTCTGAGGATGGACCTCGACCAACCCGAGCAACTCCAGTGCTCGTGCGGCTTCGGCGACCGCCGGCGACGGGTCGGATGTGATCACACCGTCCCGAAGCAGTTGCCCGAACGCATCCCGATTACCGTTTGTACCGTTTTTCCGTCGAGAGGGTCGTGATGCCATGGGTTCGCTTCATGTAGGCCTCGAACGACCTGCGCTCCAGGCCGTTCAGGCGGTGATCTGAGTACCGCACGATGTATTCACCGACGGCGTCATCTTGTTCAAACAGGAGGGTTACCCGCTTGCCCAGGTATCCCACCTTGATGCTTTCGATCTGCGTGATCGTAGTGAGGAGATTCCCCACGGCTTTTCCGAAGTGCCGGAGCGACCGACAGACGGAGGCCGCATCCGAAAGCCTTATCTTCGAGGCGCCGTCCAGGAGACTATTCGCCACCACGATCTCGACAAACGACAGTTCGTCCACCTGCTCGTCGATCAGTTGACCCAGCAGAATCTCCAGCTGCTTCTCGTAGGTAACCTCAATCTGGTTGTCGTACTCGCAGGCGTGTCCAAAGTATCCGGAGGCGATCCGGTTGGCGATCTCCAGGGGCTCGCTCACGCTGTGCGAGGAGATATTCACGTGCTTGGCGTCATCATCGAAATCGAGGACGATCCACTCCGGCCGGAAGCCGTGGACGACAGCCTGGTTCTGCATGATCAGGTCCGGCCGCTCCCCCCGGCGCACAAACACGATGTGGCGGTCGCCCCGAACGATGACGTCCCGCAGCTCACTGCGCCGGCCCGGACCCTGGGCGTGATCGAAGGACTTCAGGAGACCACGTAGCGTCTCCGGCTTCAGATAGTCGCCCAATGTCTGAGCGGGCGGTTTCCCTGCGCCATTCAGGCTCATGCGGGCAAAGCCGCTCTTATGGATCTTATCCAGGTGAAACACCGTGCGCAGGTCCTGCCAGCGTCGGTGAAAAACAGCGAACAGGAGCGCGGTGATGTCGTATTCGTCCTCGCCCTTTCGGCAGAGATCGAGCTCCTCCTCGGATAGCACCTGTTCGGCGATATCCGCCGTCGCGACCTTTGACCTGCGGAAGGCGAAGCGATCAACCAGAAGGTAGGGCAGAAGTTCGTTTTGTCGTTCCCGAAGCGCGTCCTTCTTACGTTGGACCGACCCGCCGGGTTCCACCCCCAAGATCCGGCAGAGCATACCGATCGGCCGGCCGGGGAGTTTTCCGATCCACTCGGACAGGTAACCATCCTGTGATGCATCTTCCAGGATCTGGCCCCGGCTGACCTCCAGGTCGGCTTCCCAGTAACTCGCCGGTGGTTGGTCGGGCTCCGGCTCCACTGCCCCCATCGTCATCTCCTTCATCAACCATTCCTTTCTCTTACGCCTATAACTTTTCCCAATATCTTCAGGTCCGAATCCGGGCCAACCGGAATCGGCTTGTATTTCTCGTTCTCCGGCCTCAGTTCGATCCGCTCGTCATTGATGAACAGCCGCTTCACCGTCGCTTCGCCGCCGTCCACCATCGCTACCACCACATCGCCGTTTTCCGCTACCGGCTGCTGGCGAACGATCACCAGCCCGCCATCCGGGATGCCGATGTCCACCATGCTATCGCCGTCGACCTCCAGGGCGAAGCATTGGCCACGGGCAACCAGGGCATCGATGCGGACCCGGCCAACGATGTTTTCCTCCGCCAAAATTGGTTCACCGGCGGCCACCCGGCCGACGATGGACACCCAAGCCGTACCATCATCGGTGGTCGGCATCATGCCCCGCTTTCTGCGACCGGTTCCTCGGGGGGACAACACCCTCATCGCCCGCGGGCCCATTGCCCTGCGCCGGTCGATAAACCCCTTCCGCTCCAGCGACGCCAGCAGGTCTAGCACCGACGGCGGCGTAATCGACAGCGCGGCCGCGATCTCGGCCATCGTTGGCGGCACATCGTGCTCCCGGACGTATTTCTTGATGAACTCAAGGGCGTCCGCCTGACGCTTCGTAATTCCCTTGATCAGCCCTCGGGCCATGACACTACTCCCACTCCGGCACCTGGGGTGCCGTGTTGCGTTTCGGGTGGTTCAAGTCCACCTTTTTGGTGTTTATACTCCTTATCAGCGTTTGGCTTCAAGGTGTCGCCTTGATGTCCTCTCCGGATCGCTGGTATGTGTTGTGGGACAGGAGGAAATGACATGATCGCCAGAACCGCCACACTACCGGCGCCCGCCAAGACCAAGCACCCCCGCATCGCCTTCTACATCCGCATCTCCACCGATGAAGACCACCAGAAGTACTCCCTGCCGGCCCAGACCGAGCGCCTGGAGGCGTACTGCAAGGCCCACTACGGCGACGCCTGGGACATGGGCAAGGTCTACCGCGATATGGAGTCCGGCACCCACATGAACCGGCCCGGCCTAGGGCAAATGTTGTTCGACGCCGAGTCGGGCCGTTTCGATGCCCTGCTAGTGTTCCGGGTCGACCGGCTTTCCCGCAAGGTCCACGAGCTTGCCCGGATGGTCGAGGAACTCACCCGCTGCGGGGTGGTACTCAAGAGCATCACCGAGCCGTTTGACACCGAGAACGCCGCCGGCAAGATGATGTTGCAGATGCTCGGGGTGTTTGCCGAGTTCGAGCACGCCACCATCGTGGAGCGGACCAAGGTGGGAATGGAGAAGAAGGCCAAGGACGGAAAGTTTGTCGGCCACACGGTGCCGTACGGCTACCGGCTCGATGACAGCAAGAACCTGGTCATCCACGAAGAAGAGGCGGTACTGATCCGCAAGATCTTCAAGATGTACACGGTGGGACGGGAGGGCGCCTATTCCGTTGGCCGCGCCCTCAACGAGGCCGGCTACCGTACCCGAGCGGGCCGCAAATGGGCCAAGCAGGTGGTCCTGAACGTCCTTCAGAACCCCATCTACATGGGCAAGCTCCGCTGGAAGCAGAAGGTTCACGACGGTCACCACGAACCCATCGTGCCGGAGGAGACCTTCGAGAAGGTGCGCAGCATCCTCAACCAGCGCGCTGCCGACAGCAAGGGACGCCAGTTCAACAACGGGGATGATCGGCTGTTCACCGGCGTCGTCCGTTGCGGACGCTGCAATGCCCCCATGTATGGTGGTGGCGGTACAAAGAACGGCGTCTACACCCCCTACTACGTCTGCTCGAAGCGAATGCGGGGGCTGGAATGTAGGCAAGAGTACATCCGGGCCGAACCACTGGAGAAGGCTCTGGTCCAGGACGTGAAGACCATCCTCCAGGACGAGCAGCTACTGGCGCGGGTGTGGGAGAAGGCCAACAGCCAGTTGTCCGTCGAGAAGCCGGACCTGGACTCGGAGGTGAAGAAGGTGGAAACCGAGATGGCCGACACCCGAAAGCGCATCGACTGCTACTTCACTGCTTTCGAGGATGGGCGGATGAAGCCGGAAACGGCGGAAGGCAAGATCGAAGGGCTCAAGGTCCGCCTGGACGAACTGGAGGCGGAGCGACAGGACATCGAGGACCAGCGGGAGCGGCTGGACCTGCCGCCGCTCAACCGGGACTTCCTCCACGAACTGGTGGCCCGGTTCGACAAGGTCATCGCTGCCGGCACCAACGCACAAAAAAAGCACCTCCTCCACCTGCTGGTGCAGAAAGTGCTTTTAAATGGCCGGGATACCGTCGAGGTTTGGTACCGGTTACCAAACCCCGAGCGGTTCTACACCTGGCAAGAATGGCTCCCCGGCGTGGACTCGAACCACGGACAAGGTGATTAACAGTCACCTGCTCTACCAACTGAGCTACCGGGGAATAACCCTGTATGTGTGCCGCCGGAGGTCTTATCGGTCAATTCCGGCGGAGCACGCAATTATACCCAATGGGCGTGGAATGGCAAGGGGGGGGCGAGCCGAAAATCAGTCGCCCGCGCCGTCTCCACGGGTGGCGGGGAGCACCGCCGGGTCGTCCGGCGACAGGTCGTACTTCTTGATCTTGTAGCCAATCATGCGCGGCGTGATGCCCAGCAGCCGCGCCGCCCGCGCCTGCACCCAGCCGCAGCGGGTGAGCGCCGCCAGAATCTCCTCCCGCTCGATCGCCTCCACCCCGTCCCGCAGGGAGCGGCGCCCGCCGCCTCGCGGGACACTGATCGGGGGTTCCCCGGCGGGCGGCGCTTGCGGGGCACGGGCCTCCATCACCCCGGACAGGGGAACGGACACCCCACGGGACGGCATCAGGCTCAACAGGCGGGACACGGCTTCGCCGGTGACCGTGCCTTCCGGGGACATCACCACCAGCCGCTCCACCGCATTCTCCAGCTCGCGCACGTTGCCCGGCCAGTTGTGGTGCATCAGCTCCCACACGGCGGCCTCGGAAAATTGCAGTTTTTTGTCGTTCTCCGTGCAGAAGCGGCGGCGGAAATGCTCCACCAGCAGCGGGATGTCCTCGCTCCGCTCGCGCAGGGGCGGCAGAAAGATCGGCACCACGTTCAGCCGGTAATACAAATCCTCGCGAAACTTGTTTTCGGCGATCAACGCCTCCAGGTTGCGGTGGGTGGCGGTGACCACCCGCACGTCCACGTGGATGGTCTCGTTGCCCCCCACCCGCTCGAAGGACATCTCCTGCAACACGCGCAGCAGCTTGACCTGGGTGGTGGGGGAAATGTCGCCGATCTCGTCCAGAAACAGGGTGCCGCCGTCCGCCAGTTCGAAGCGGCCCTTGCGGGTGGTGGCGGCGCCGGTGAAGGCGCCCTTTTCGTGGCCGAACAGTTCGCTTTCCAGCAGGGTTTCCGGCAGCGCGGCGCAGTTGACGCGCACGAAAGGCTCCCTTGCGCGGGGGCTGTTGGCGTGGATGGCGCGCGCCACCACCTCCTTGCCGGTGCCGCTTTCGCCACGCAAAAGCACGGTGGCGCGGCTGGTGGCCACGCTGGCCACCGACTCATACACCTGCTCCATCAGCGGGCTGTTGCCCACCATGTCGGAAATGCGGAACTGGGCTTTGAGTTGGGCTTCCAGGTTGTCGGCCTGGGTTTGCAGGGCCCGGGTTTCCTCCCGGTGCAGCCGGTGCAGCTCCACCGCCTGACCGAACAGGGCGGCGATGGTGGTGAGCACCCGCAGGTCCTCCTCCAGCGACACGGTCTTGTCATCAAACAGGCGATCGGCGGTGAGCGCCCCCAGCACGCGCCCCTTGAACTTGAGCGGCACGCCGATGAAGGCCAGATCCTCCTTGGCCACCCCGGCGCGGGCGCCGGTACGGTCCAGAAATCCGGGCTCCTTGCCCACGTTGGGAACGATGATGGGCCGGTTCTCGACGGCCACCCGGCCGATGATGCCCTCGCCGGGGCGGTAGCGCCCCTTGGCCAGTTCCTCCGGGCTCATGCCGAGACCGGCCACGATCACGATGTCGCCGCTGTCTTCGTCCACCAGGGCCAGGGTGCCGCGGGTCATGCCCATCTCCTGGTAGAGAATTTCCATCACCCGGTGGGCGATGGATTCCAGTTCCAGCGGAGCGCCCAGGGCCTCGCCGATCTTGGACAGGCAGGTCAGCTCCCGCAGTTTGTAGCGGGTGCGCTGTTCCTCGCTGCTGGCTAATGCGCGTTTGCGGGGATTCATGGGGAACGGTTGTAAACGGAAACCGGCGGGGCCGCTGCCGCCTGGAAGATGCGGCCCCGCCGGATTCGTTTACAGGGCGTCGCCGCCCTTTTCGCCGGTGCGGATGCGGATCGCCTCGTCCACGGTGCGGACAAAGATTTTTCCGTCGCCGATGTTGCCGGTGCGGGCGGCGGCCACGATGGCGTCCACCGCCTTGGCGCTCATATCGTCCGCCACCACCACCTCCACCTTCACCTTGGAGATGAAGTCCACGAAGTACTCGGCTCCGCGGTACATCTCCTTGTGGCCCTTCTGGCGTCCGTAGCCCTTGACCTCGGTCACGGTCATGCCGGCCACGCCCACCTCGTTGAGGGCCTCTTTTACTTCATCCAGCTTGAACGGCTTGATGATTGCCTCGATGTGCTTCATTGCTTTCTCTCACTCCCGTCAGGGTTCCAAACACGGTATGCCGGGCGGCAAAATCGCCCTATTGTACCCGGCTTGCGTTATTTGATGTTGCTCATGGTCAGGTCGTGATATCCCTGACACCCATGCTCGGAGATATCCAGCCCCTGCAGCTCTTCCTCGCGGGACGCCCGCAGGCCGATGGTGGCGGAAATCACCTTGAACAGGATGAAGCCGGTGCCGAAGGCCCACACGAAGCAGGAACCGATGCCAATCAGCTGCACGCCGATCTGCGCCATCGAGAAACCGTCCGCGTTGAACAGCCCCGCCGCCAGGGTGCCCCAGGCACCGCAGACGCCATGCACCGATACCGCGCCCACCGGATCGTCCACCCGGATGCGGTCGAAGAACATCACGCTGAACACCACCAGCACGCCGCCGATCAGACCGGCCAGCACCGCGCTGCCCGGGGTGAGATTGGCGCAGCCCGCGGTGATCGACACCAGTCCGCCCAGGGCGCCGTTGATGGACATACCCAGGTCCGGCTTCCTGAACAGGAACCAACTGGCGATCATCGCGGCCACCGCACCGGCCGCCGGGGCCAGGGTGGTGTTCACGGCGATCAGGGCGATGTCGGTGCTGGCGGCGGTGGTGGAACCGGCGTTGAAGCCGTACCAGCCGAACCACAGCAGGAACATGCCCAGCGTCGCCAGCGGCAGCGAGTGCCCCGGAATGGCGCGGGGCTTGCCGTCGGCACCGTATTTGCCAATGCGCGGACCGGCCACGATGGCTCCGGCCAGCGCCACCCAGGCGCCCACCGAGTGGACCACGGTGGACCCGGCAAAGTCGATGAAGCCCAGCCCTTCCAGCCAGCCGCTGCCGTTCAGCAGCGAGCCCCAGGCCCAGCTTCCGAACACCGGATAGATGAAGCCGACCACCACCAGACTGTAGGCGATGTAGGCGCGGAACTTGATGCGCTCGGCCACCGCCCCGGCCACGATGGTGGCGGCGGCGGCGGCGAACACCACCTGGAACATCCAGAAGCAGAGCACCCAGGGGTCCCCTGTGGCCTCCCATCCAGACAGGAAAAACCCGTCGGTTCCAAACCACCCGTTGGGCGCGGTGCCGAACATCAGGCCGAAGCCCACCGCCCAGAATGCCAACGCCCCGAAGGAGAAGTCGAACAGGTTCTTCATCATCAGGTTGCCCACGTTTTTGGCCTGGGTGAAACCACCGCAGACCATGGCGAACCCGGCCTGCATCAGAAACACCAGTGCCGCGCAGGTGATGGTCCAGATGTAATCCGCGTTGGTTTGCACCGTGGCGATGGCCTCGGCGTTGCCGGCAATGGTGGGCACGGTGTCTTCCGCCCCGGCGCCAGTGACCCCGAATGCCAGCGGCAACAGCAGGGTGACCGCCAGCATGGCGAGTACCGCGCGCGACCGGCGGCGGATAATCTCGAATTTTTTCAAAAACATAACCTCGTTCCTCCCGATCCTGCCGATCGAATGTTTCCAGAATGACAACGTCCGGTGCGCCCCTGAACAGCCCGGATGTACCGGGCGGGAGCACCGTTCGCATGGGTCCTTGCGCAATGGGTGTGCCATTTTTGGAGCAAGCACCGGAAAAACCCTCCGGGGCACACACATCCATATGTTTTTAATTGGAAAAACAATTATTGAACAATTTCCGACAGGGACCGACCGGGGTGGGCGGAATCCACCGGAAAACGACACGCCCCATCCCGTTTCGAAGCGTTTACAACAATTTTGTATGGTTCATTCACAAAGGGAGGCAATGCCCTCTTCGCCTGAATTGGCACGCCTTTGCCCCGTGCCACCCGCCACCGGCCCTCTGTTTGTAAACGGTCAGAAATCAATCCGTTCTTGTCTTTTTGGTCTGGTTTTGGCTACGGTGGCGCAGTTGGATAAGCGAATGGGGGATCAGGCAATGGCACAATCGAGTCCAATGCGTTCCGAGCCCTCCACCGCCAAAGTGTCGATTCCGGAACTGCCCGGAACCCTGCCCCGGGAAGCACTGTTCGACCGTCTGGACACGGCCCGTGGTCTGCCGCTGGTGTGGGTGACGGCTCCCGCCGGAGCGGGCAAGACCACCCTGGCAGCCAGCTATGCGCGGGCCCGCCCGCTGACGGTGCTTTGGCACCATCTGGACGGTGGCGACGCGGATCCGGCCTCATTTTTTCATTACCTGTCCGCCGCCGCCCGGCAGGCCCAGCCCCGTAAAAAACTGCACCTTCCGGAGTTCACCCCCCAATACCTGGGCGGCATGGGCACCTTCACACGGCGATTTTTTGAAGAGCTGTGCGCCCGGCTGACGCTCCCCGCCATGGTGGTATTCGACGACTTTCACGAGGTATCCGGCTCCTCTCTCGGCACCCTGCTGTCGGAGGCGGTGGAGGCGGTGCCGGCAGGGGTCACGGTACTGGTGCTGAGCCGTACCGATCCCCCGCCCGCGCTGGCCCGCCTGCGGGCCGGACGGCGCATGGCCCAGTTGGGATGGGACGACCTGCGCCTGTCCGAAACAGAAACCGCCACCATGGCGGCCCTTGCCCGGGGCGGGGATGCAGGCGACATCGCCCCCGAAGCAGCCCACAACCTGTACCGGCGCACCGGCGGGTGGGCGGCCGGTGTGGTGCTGCTGGCGGACGACCCGAACGCGAACGGCGACGGCGCCGCGCTGGAGCCCGGTTCCGCCTCCCAGCAGGCGGTGTTCGACTACTTCGCCCACGAGGTGTACGAGCGGTTCGACCAGCGGGTGCGCGACGTGCTGGTGCGCTGCGCCCTGCCGCCGCGCATCTCCCACAAGGCCGCCACCGCCCTGTGTGGCGGGGCCAAGGCGGGCACCGTGTTGGCACGCTTGGCGGACAGCGGTTTTTTCACCTACCGGCACAGCGAACGGCCGGTCAGTTACCAGTTTCACCCCCTGTTCCGCCAGTTCCTGCTGGAACGCGCGGAAAGCACCCTGTCCGTCGCCGAACGTTCCCTGTTGCGAATGCGCGCCGCCGACCTGCTGGGCGCGGAAGGCGCCTACGAGGACGCGGCCGCCTGCCTGATGGCGGCAGGGGATGCCGCGCGCCTTGCGGCACTGGTCAAAACCCGCGCCCCGGGACTGGCCGCCCAGGGGCGGCTGGCCACCGTGCACACCTGGCTGGACGCGCTACCGGACGATGCGGTTTCCACCGATCCATGGCTGGCCTACTGGAGCGGCGCCTGCCGCGCGCTGGCCGACCCGGTGGCGTCGCGGGCCTTTCAGGAACGGGCGTTCGACCTGTTTGCCCAAGCGGACGACCTCAACGGGCAGTTTCTGGCCTGGGCCGGATTCGCCGAAACCTTTCTGTTTCTGTGGCGGGATTTCGACGCGTTGGACCCGTGGATGGAAAGACTTCAATCCCTGTCCGGCAGGGCGGACGAACTGCCGCCGGAAACGCAACTGCGCATGGCCGCCACCCTGATGTTCCCGGTAAGCTGGCGCTTTCCCGGCCACCCGCTCATGGACGAATGGGTGACCCGCGCCGAACGCCTGTTCGACCAGTTGCCCAACCCCACCCTGCGCGCCCTGCTCAGTTCGGTGCTGGTGCTGCGCTTCGGCTGGTCGGGCCACTTGTACCGCATGGAGCGGTTGATCGACGCCACCCGGGAGGCGGTTCACGGGGGGCAGGTGGACCCCGCCACCGCCGCCACCTGGCGCGTGGCCGAGGCGGAATTCCACTGGATGCACGGCCGCTACGAAGACGCGGTGGACACCGCCAACGAGGGGCTGAGGATTGCCCGGGAACACGGCGCCGTGGGCCAGTTGCACCTGATTCACGCCTTTGCCGCCTACCCGGAAATGGCCATGGGGCATCTGAAGCAGGCAGCCGCCCATGTGGACGAGTGTAAACGGCTGTCGCCGCCGGAGATGCAGGTGCAGCACGGGCATGCCCTGTATCTTCAGGCATGGCACCGACTGCTGGCGGGGGATCTGCCGGGCGCGGTGACCGGGGCCCAAAAGTCCCGGGAGGTGAACGCTGCCGCCGGGGCCCCCTTTCCCGTGGCGGCGTGCCACTCACTGCTGGCGCAAACGCTGCCGGAACTGGACGAAACCGGGGCCGCATTCGAGCACCTGAAACAACTGGGCGAGATTGCCACGGACACCGGGTTTCCCCTGCTGAAATACCACCACCGGCTGATCAGCGCCTGGTTCCACCTGCGGGCCGGACGCCACGACGCCTGCCATGTGGAGATGCGCAAGGCGTTCTCGCTGGGAATGCGCATGGGCCTGGCCGGCATGCAGCCCATGCGCCCGGAGGTGATGGCCGACCTGTGCGCCGAGGCGCTGTGCCACCGGATCGACCCGGACTATGCGCGCAAGGTGATCTCCACCTGCCGCCTGCAACCGCCGGGGCTGGAGGCCACCCCGGAGAACTGGCCGTGGCCGGTGCGGGTATCCACCCTGGGCCATTTTTCCGTTGTGGTGGATGACCAGCTGTTGCCATCGTCGCACAAGCCCAAGAAAAAAACCCTGGAACTGTTGCGGGCGCTGATCGTCTCCGGCCCGGAAGGGGCCCCCAACACCCGCCTGTGCCACCGCCTGTGGCCGGACGCGGAAGGCGATACCGCCAGCCAGTCCCTGCGCACCGCAGTCCATCGCCTGCGCGCGGTGATCGGCCACGATGGGGTGATCGCCGAACAGGGGTGGGTACACCTGAACCGGAACACCGTGTGGGTGGATGCCTGGATGGTGGATCACCTGCTGACCGGCCTGGCCAGCCCACGGGAACACCCGGCCCCCCTCCCGCTGGCCGAGCGGATTCTGCGCCTGTACCGGGGGCACTTTCTGTCCGGCGACGTGAACTCCCCCTGGGAAATCAGCTATTCCGACCGCCTGAGCGACCGCCTGCGGCGCCTGATGAGCAACCTTCCCACCCACGGGGATCCGGAACGGCTGACCGCATTGCTGGAGCAGGTGCTGGACGTGGAACCAGCCGCCGAGAGGGTGGCCCGCGCGCTGATGCAGTGCCACATTCAGCGGGGCCGCGCAGGGGAAGTGGAGGGCGTGTACCGCAGGTTTAAAACCGCCCTGCGGCGAAGCGGTGGACGAACCCCGTCGGCGGCCACCGAGGCGCTGGTCCGGAGCGCGGGGCACGGCCATTCCGAATGAAACACACCAGAATCTTTTTTAAGACCGAATTTTTTTCCCGCCTTCTCACAAATATGTAACCAATCTGTCACAACCTGGGGGATAGTTTGGTCAGGAACAGGGGTGGGAAAAGCGGGGGGATGTCCTGCGGCAACGCCCGGTCATCGGAAGCGCCAAAAGGCGCACTCAGTGTTTACGGTCGGGAACACATAGTGAGGCCGGGGCTGATTTCAGTCCCGGCCTCTTTTTTTTGCCCCGCACGCCCCCACCCGATTCCGGGGCAAAACCTCGAAAACGGTAACGAATCTGTCACAGGGGTGCCGCTATGCTTAGCAAGCAACCTGCAGCCGGCCCAACCTGCCGAGGGCGTCGGAGGGTCGGTTTTCGGATTCGCGGCGTAGGGTTCCCCCAATTACCCCATGCTGCATCCGGGTGCGATGGGGGCGGGGCGGAGGGATCATCCCGTGATTTCTCCGCCCCGCTGTTCGCCGGATTCTTTTCCCGCCATGCTCAGCACCACCGCTTCCGCCACCTTGATGCCGTCCACCGCGGCGGACAGGATGCCTCCGGCATACCCGGCCCCCTCCCCCGCCGGATACAACCCCACCGTGTTCAGGCTGGAAAATGCCTCGTTGCGGGGGATACGCACCGGCGACGAGGTGCGCGTCTCCACGGCGGTCAACAGCGCGTCGTCCATGGCGAACCCCTTGATCTGCCGGTCGAAGGCGGGCAGCGCCTCGCGAATGGCCTCCACTGCATAATCGGGCAACGCCTGGCTCAAATCCCCCAGGCGGATGCCCGGCGTGTAGGACGCCTCCACCGCGCCCCCATGGGTGGACGGACGCCCGGCCAGAAAGTCGCCCACCCGCTGGGCCGGGGCGTCGTAGGTACCCCCCCCCAACTCGAACGCGCGCTGTTCCCAGTGGCGTTGGAAATCGATGCCCGCCAGCGGGGAGCCCGGATAATCCTCCGGCGTCACGTCCACCACAATGGCGCTGTTGGCGTTCTGCTCGTTGCGGGAATACTGGCTCATGCCGTTGGTCACCACGCACCCGGTTTCGGAGGTGGCCGCCACCACCGTGCCGCCGGGACACATGCAGAAGCTGTACACCGAGCGCCCGTTGGCGCAGTGGTGCACCAGCTTGTAGTCCGCCGCCCCCAGCAGCGGATGCCCGGCCTGATCCCCATACCGGCAGCGATCGATGAGCGCCTGCGGGTGCTCGATGCGCAGGCCGATGGAAAACGGCTTCGCTTCCATCTGCACCCCCCGCGCATGCAGCATGTGGAAGGTATCCCGCGCGCTGTGGCCCACCCCCAGAATCACGTGATCGCACGCAATGCGCTCCCCGTTCGCCAGCACCACGGCGGTCACCCGCCCGTCCACGATATCGATATCGTCCACCCGCGCCTCGAAGCGGTATTCCCCGCCCAGCCGTTCGATGGTGGCGCGCATGTTTTCCACCACCTGCACCAGCCGGTAGGTGCCGATGTGGGGCTTGCTCACATACAGAATTTCCTCCGGAGCCCCCGCCTTGACCAGCTCGGTGAACACCTTGCGCCCCAGATGCCGGCGGTCCTTGATCTGGCTGTACAGCTTGCCGTCCGAGAACGTCCCCGCCCCGCCCTCGCCAAACTGCACGTTGGATTCCGGGTCGAACACCCCCTTGCGCCAGAACTTGAACGTGTCCTGGGTGCGCGGCCGCACCGCCTTGCCACGCTCGAGGATGAGCGGCTTGAACCCCATTTCCGCCAGCACCAGCGCCGCGAACAGCCCGCACGGCCCGGCCCCGATTACAACCGGCCGCAGGCGCATCGTTTCAGGCGCCTGTGCGACGTATTGATAGCTGGTATCCGGTGCCGGACGCACGTGGGGATCGCGTTCCAGCCGCGCCAGCACCGCCGCCTCGTTGGCCACCTCCACGTCCACGCTGTAGATGAGCCGGATCGCCCCGCGCTTGCGTGCATCGGGGCTGCGCTTGGCGATGGTGAAATTGACCAGTTCCCTCTCGGGGATCCCCAGTTTTTCGACGATCGCCGCCCGCAGGTCGGCGGAGGTGTGGTCGAGGGGTAGCTTGATTTCGGACAGTCGGAGCATGCGGGGTTCCGAAAAATGGGGGGCTGAATCGGGGTGAAGGGTACTCCAATGGAAGGGGCCACGAAAGTACGCACCCAGGCAGACTGAACTTCGGCCGGCTTCCCGATTCCCCATTCAACCATCCCGCGCACCCCGCAGCGCGGCTACCGCCTGTTCCGCATAGGGTACAATCCGCTGGTGCCGCAGGACGTTCCGTTATACAAACCGTTGTTGAGCGCCATCGCCATCGCGCTGACACTGGTGGCGTTCGTCCCGTACATCCGGTCGATCCTCAGGGGGGCCATCCGGCCCCACGTGTTCTCGTGGGTGATCTGGGGAACCACCACCTTCGCGGTGTTCCTGGCCCAACTCCAGGACCAGGGCGGCGTCGGGGCGTGGCCGATCGGGGTGTCCGGGGCCATTACCATCGCGGTGGCGGGGCTTGCCTGGGCCAAACGGGCCGATATCACCATCACCCGGTTGGACTGGCTGTTTTTCAGCGCCGCCATGTCGGCACTGCCCCTCTGGTATGCGACATCAGACCCGTTGTGGGCGGTGGTGGTCCTCACCACGGTGGATGGGCTCGGGTTCGGCCCCACCGTCCGGAAGGCCTATGCCGTTCCCCACTCGGAATCGCTGCTGTTCTTCGCCCTGTTCACCGCCCGCAATCTGCTGGTGCTGGGAGCCCTGGAGAACTACACGCTGACCACCGTGCTGTTTCCCGCCGCCATTGCAGCCGCGTGCGCCGTGGTGATGGGGATCGTCGTGTACCGCAGGCGGGCATTGGCCGCGATCCGCCAGGGGAGGTGACGCCCCGCCCGGCGTTTTCCTACCGCCCCAGCAACCCCTTCAAATACATCCCCGTGTGGCTGGCCGCCACCTCCGCCACCTGGCTCGGCGGCCCTTCGGCAATCACCGTCCCTCCGCCGTCGCCCCCTTCGGGCCCCAGGTCGATGATCCAGTCGGAGCAGCGCACCAGGTCCAGGTTGTGCTCGATCACCACCACCGTGTTGCCCGCCTCCACCAGCCGGTCCAGCACCGTCACCAGCTTCTGCACGTCGGCAAAGTGCAACCCGGTGGTCGGCTCGTCCAGCAGATACAGGGTGCGCCCCGTGTCGCGCTTGGACAGTTCGCGCGATAGCTTCACGCGTTGCGCCTCACCGCCGGAAAGGGTGGTGGCCGCCTGCCCCAGTTGCACGTATTCCAGCCCCACGTCCATCAGCGTCAGCAGCTTTTTGCGGATGGCCGGCACCGGCTTGAAGAAGTCGAAGGCCTCCTCCACCTCCATCTCCAGCACTTCGGCGATGTTTTTGTCGCGCCAGGTGATTTCCAGGGTTTCGCGGTTGTAGCGATGCCCCTTGCATACTTCGCAGGTGACGAACACGTCCGGCAGGAAGTGCATCTCGATCTTGATTACCCCATCCCCCTGGCACGCCTCGCAGCGCCCCCCCTTCACGTTGAAGGAGTACCGTCCCGGCTTGTAGCCGCGGGCGCGGGATTCCGGCACCTGGGCGAACAGGTCGCGGATCAGGGTGAACAGGCCGGTATAGGTGGCCGGGTTGGAGCGCGGCGTGCGGCCGATAGGCGACTGGTCGATGTGGATCACCTTGTCCAGTTGGTGCAGCCCGCGCACCGCGTCGCACTGGCCGGGGCGCTCCCCCGCGCCGTGAAAATGCCGCGCCAGATGCTTGTGCAGGATCTCCAGAATCAGCGTGGATTTGCCGCTGCCCGACACCCCGGTGATGGAGGTGAACAGCCCCAGCGGGATCGACACGTCCACGTTCTTCAAATTGTTCTCGCGCGCCCCGATGATGTCGATGTGCCCCCGGGCCATGCGCTCGCGGAACGGCAACTGCACGCGCCGCTTGCCGGACAGGTATTGCCCGGTGATGGACTCCGGCACCGCCGCGATCTCCTTCGGGGTGCCCTCGGCCACCACCCGCCCCCCGTGGTGTCCGGCGCCGGGCCCCATGTCGATCACGTGGTCGGCGGCCTCGATGGTCTCCTGATCGTGCTCCACCACAATCACCGTGTTGCCCAGGTCGCGCAGGGTGGTCAGGGTGTTCAAAAGGCGGGTATTGTCGCGCTGGTGCAGTCCGATGGACGGCTCATCCAGCACATACATCACCCCCATCAGGCGCGAGCCGATCTGGGTGGCCAGCCGGATGCGCTGCCCCTCGCCGCCGGACAGGGTGGTGGCGGAGCGGTCCAGGGTCAGATAGCCCAGCCCCACGTCGCGCAGAAAACCGATGCGCTCGTTGATCTCCTTCAGCACCCGCTCGCCGATAAAGCGTTCCCGCTCGGTGAGTTCCAGCCCCGTGAACAGGTCGCAGGCGCGGTCGATGGACAGGGCGGTCATCTCCACGATGGACATGCCGGCCACGGTCACCGCACGGCTGATGGCCTTCAGCCGCTGGCCGCCACAGTCGGGGCAGGGGCGGTTGGCCATGTAGCTGCCGATCTCGTCGCGCATCTGCCCGGAGGAGGTCTCCAGGTAGCGCCGTTGCAGATTGGCCACCACCCCTTCGAACGGTTTTGTAAAGGAATAGCGGCTGCCCCCCTCCTTTTCCAGATGGAAGGTGACCGGATCGGTGCCGGAGCCGTGCAGGATCACCTGCCGGTGCGCCGCCTTGAGCTTGTTCCACGGTTTGTTCAGCGGAATTTTGTACTGTTTGGCCAGACTGGCCAGCACCTGCTCGAAATAGGCGGACCACACCTTGCGCCACGGGGCGATGGCGCCCTCCGCCAGGGTCTGCTCCTGGTTGGGAACCACCAATTCCGGGTCCACCTCCATGTGGCTGCCCAGCCCGTCGCAGCCGGGGCAGGCGCCGTGCGGGCTGTTGAAGGAAAAGATGCGCGGCGCCAGTTCCGGCAGGCTCACCCCGCATTTGGTGCAGGCATGCCGCTCCGAAAACAGCCGGTCCTCCCCCTCCACCACGTGGATGGTCAACAGCCCCTCGGCCAGCCGCACGGCGGTTTCCACCGAGTCGGTCAGGCGTTTTTTGATGTCCGGCTTCACGATCAGCCGGTCCACCACCACGTCGATGTCGTGCTTCAGGTTCTTGTCGAGGGTGATTTCCTCGTCCAGCCCCCGCACCTCACCGTCGATGCGGACCCGGACAAATCCCTGTTTTTTCAGTCCCGCCAGTTCCCGTTTGTATTCACCCTTGCGGCCGCGCACGATGGGGGCCAGCACCAGGATACGGGTGCCCTCCGGCATCTCGCGCACCGCATCGACCATCACCTGCACCGTCTGGGCGTGAATCGGGTCACCACACTCCGGGCAGTGGGGGGTGCCGATGCGGGCGAACAGCAGGCGCAGGTAGTCGTAAATCTCGGTGACCGTGGCCACCGTGGAGCGGGGGTTCTTGCTGGTGGTCTTCTGCTCGATGGAGATGGCGGGCGACAGGCCCTCGATGGCGTCCACGTCCGGCTTGCCCATCTGCTCCAGAAACTGGCGGGCATAGGCGGACAGGGACTCCACGTAGCGGCGCTGCCCTTCCGCATACAGGGTATCGAAGGCCAGCGAGCTCTTGCCGGAGCCGGAAAGGCCGGTGAGCACCACCAGGCGGTCACGCGGGATGGCCACGTCAACCCCCTTCAGGTTGTGTTCACGGGCCCCCTTGATGAGGATCTGTTTGGGTTGCACGTCGGATCCGGGAAATGGAAAAAGACCATGGTACACCCGCCCGGGAACGGGGGTAAATGGCCGTCCCGCCGGACCGCTTGCGGGAAGGGGGCATTTGTCGATACCCTGAGCGGCTGGAACGGGATGGGGCGCCTGTACGCACCCGGGATACAAAAGAAATCAAGGGAGACGCGATGAAACAGAAGATTGTTCTGGTGATGGGGATGCTGGCACTGGCCGGCCTGTTGTGTGCCGGCAACGCCCAGGCCCAGTGGGGCGACGATGTGGCCCACCACGGCGGCGGCGATGTGAGTGAGTTGATGGGCGCCCTGGGGCTGGACGACGCCCAGTGGAAAAAGTTCAACGAGCTGCGCCGCAAGTACCGGCGCGACACCATCCAGATTCAGGCGCGCATCGACGTGGCCGAGGTGGACCTGGAGGCCCTGGCCGACAACACCAACCAGGACCTGAAGAAAATCGAGGCCAAGATCCGGGAAATCGCCAACCTGCGGGCCGAGATGCGCATCTACCGCTACCGCGCCCTGTCGGAAATGCGCGGCTTCATCACCGGGGAGCAGTTCGACACCTTCCGCTGGATGGCCATGAAAATGGGGTTTGATTTCGGCGCCGACAAGGACCACTAGGTTCCCGGCCACCAAGCGACCGGAAAGGGCCCCCGTGCGGGGCCCTTTTTAATCCTCCCCGCCGCGCAGGTAGACCACCCAGTAGATCAGCGCCACCAGCCCGCTGCCGCCGATGATGTTGCCCACGGTCACCGGGATCAGGTTGCCCAGCGCCGCGCCCAGGGTAACCCCCTCGGCCCCGGCCAGCGCGCCCAGTGGCAACAGGAACATGTTGGCGATGGAGTGCTCGAAGCCGAGCGCCACAAACGCCGACACCGGAAACACGATGGCCACCACCTTGCCGGTGACCGTGCCCGCCGCCGCGCACAGCCACACGGCCAGACACACCAGCGCATTGCACAACACCCCCCGCGCCAGGGCCTCCACAACATCGATGTCCACCTTGAATTCGGCCACCCGCACCGCCGTGGCCGCCATCTGCCCGCCGTTGATATCCAGCACGCCGGACAGGTGAATCAGCACCGCCGTGGCCACCGCCCCGACCAGGTTGCCCGCATACACCAGCGTCCAGTTGCGCAGCAGTTGCGCCAGCGTGATGCGGCGCGAAACCCAGGCCATCACGATCAGGTTGTTGCCGGTAAACAGCTCCGCCCCGGCCACCACCACCAGCACCAGCCCCAGGGAAAAGGCGATTCCCGCCAGCATCCGCCCCGGCCCGAAGCCGAGGCTGTTGCCGGTGCTCACCAGCAGAAAAAACGCCGCCCCCAGGCTGATGAACGCCCCGGCCAGCACCGCCAGCGTAAGGGTGGGCAGCGTCCCCAGCCGTGCCTTGGCCACCCCGTTGTCGCGCACCAGCCCGGCGATCTGGGCCGGGGAGTAAATGTCCAGATAGCTGTGCTGGATGGGCGCGGTCATGGGGGCCTCCACGGGGGAAAGGACTCTGGGTTAAGCGTAGCGGATTTAGGGAACGCGCGTGACCGGCTCCCCCACGGCCTCCACCCCGCCCGCCACCTTGCGAGCCCCCCCGGCCTCTGCTTAGCTTGAGGGGAGGGGGGGCACCTCCCCCTGTGTCCGGTGGACCCGTCGCCAGGAGGAAGGAGGACGCCATGCAGGATGTAGAAGGACTATTCAAAACCGCCGTCGCCGAGATCGAGCGCATGCTCAACAGCAAAACGGTGGTTGGCGAGCCGATGACCGTGGAGGGCAACACCCTCATCCCGCTCATCAGCGTCGGCTTCGGTTTCGGAGCCGGGGGCGGCACGGGCAAGGCCAAGGCCGGAGAGGAAGGCACCGGCGGTGGAACCGGCGGCGGGGGCGGCGTGAAGCCGGTGGCCCTGATCGTCATCAACGCCGACGGCGTGCGGGTGGAGCCCATCAAGGGCGGCGCCGCGTCCGTGCTGGAAAAAGTGGCCGAGGCCTGTGGCGCAATGGCCGCCAAAAAAGGCGGCGAGAACTGCTGCAAGCACGACACGGACTGAACTCCCCGTGCTGTGGGCCGTTGCCATCGCCGGGGGGTTGCTCGCCCTGCTGGCGGTTCCGGTGGACGTGGCCGTGGCCGCGCACCGCCGCGATCGGCTGGAAACCCGGCTGACCGTGGGCTGGCTGTGGGGGGTTGTGTCGTTGCGGGCACCCGGCCCCGGGCCGAACCGCCCGCCTCGCCCAAAACGGAAAAAGAAACCCCGGCTCCGCAAGCCCTCCGGCACCCGCCGCGCCCTGGCGATGGCACGCAGTGCGGATTTCCCCCGTCGCGTGCTGCGTCTGGGGCGCGACCTGCTGCACCGCATCCACATCCGGCGTCTGGATCTGGACCTGCGCCTGGGCCTCGCCGACCCGGCGGACACCGGCCGCCTGTGGGGGCTGATCGGTCCCGCAGCGGCGCTGCTGGCCCTGCCCTCCACCGCGCGCATCGCCATCACCCCCGAATTCTCGGAGCCGCTGCTCCATATGGATGCCCACGCCCAGGTCCGCATCGTGCCCGCCGTGCTGCTGGGGGTGCTGGCGCGGTTCATGCTCTCCCCCACCACCCTCCGCGCCCTGCTGGCCGCCGCCCGGGGCACCCCATGAGCCCCCCGTATTCAGGGCTCCGCGCCGGCACGCCCCTGCACGCGGCCGGAGTCTGGCTGATCCCGGTGGAGCGGGTGTGGCTGCATCAGCACATCCACGAAGGCCGCGCGTGGGCCGCCGGAGGCCGGGAGCCGGTGGCGGTGGTGATCCGCCACCCGGATGGGGCGCGCGCGCTGGATCTGACCGGAGCGAACCTGCCGATGCAACCCCTTCTCGAACACACGGACGGCCTCGCCGATGCCCTGCGCACCCCGCCTGGGAAGTAATGCTGGACGGGAAGGGAATCTCCCGAAAAATCAGTAGGATTCAGAGATGGAACATTCTCGTTATGGATTGGAGTAGCTTCCGCTGAACCCAATCACGCCTCACGAAATTCCGGGAACCACACCCCGATTCACCCACCTCTGGCGCCTGCCACCCACGTCCCTCCGGCCCGCATCCACCATGCGAGAGCCAATCGGTAATCAATCGGAAAGAATCAGCCGTTTAAACCGTTAACGCACCGGCAACTTAGCCTCCCGCGAAGTGCTTCGGAGTTCCGCGCACGGCAGCAATCGCTGGTGTGTGCATCCGGCCCTGGGGCGGACAGCGCCGGATGAGGGGATGGCTTGAGGGGGGTTGCGTCACACTGGAACCGCCAATAACCATTTGAATTTATAAACGAATCATCTCCCCCCATACGCCAGACCGGGAGGCCGGAATGCCCACCCCGCACCCCGTCTCCATTTCATTTAATTTGTCGTTAAATGAAATGAATTCCAACCGCCACCCCCTTCCCAGCCCCCGGCACCCCCCATCGCCCACACGCACCCCACCGTGAATCGAATCCCCCATAATTCCAAAAACCAACACATTTTCAATCCCTTCTGCACGTTCCGTTTCGCAAGCCGCCCCCTCCACAAAGCCATTTTTATCCCACATTTTCAATGGGTTCTGAATTTTCACCCAAAAATTCGGACTTTCAACATCCGAATCGTGCTACCGGCCTTCAGAACCCATTGATATTCCGTTCCGACTCCACCGTGAACATGCGAAACCCACGGTGCGAAACGTCTCCACAACGCCGCTTTTTTCCCACAAAAACAGGCAGTTCTGAACCTGAAAACCGTTATTTTTCACCGTGTTTTATTTCGCAACCACAATCGCGATTTTTCCCGCGAATTCAGCCGGTTCTGCATTTTCCGCCGGTTGATTTGCGAACCAAATCCGCCCCCTCCACAAACGGCCAAAACCATCACGTTGTCAACGGGTTATGCCCGGTGGTTCACCGTGGACCACGGTTTAGCTTTGCCATTTGCGAAGCGGATTCGCACGATTTTTCCCCGTCCGCGCCCCGTGGCACACGCGCCACCGGGCCGGGGCATGGTGTGTAACCCATTGATGTTGTGAATCAAATCCGCGCCCCAACGGCCACATGCGCCAGAATCGCCACATGTGCCGGGCGGCGGTTTGGCCCCTGGTCCACCCTGCCACCGGGATCGGCGTGTGCCCGGCGCACCTTTCCCCTGCCAACGGAGCAGATGGATGCCATGGACGGCCGGAACCGTCCACTGTTCTTTGAAAGCGGTCCCCCGCGATCGGCGGTTTTACGGAACGGGCCCCCCCACGCACGTCGCATGGTGGAGGCCCCTCCCCCCATCCGTTGCCGTCACCCCATTCGGATACGGCAGCGGGCCCCGCCCACCTGTGCGCCCACGGCTGGAACGGGCCCCCCCACGCACGCCGCATGGTGGAGGCCCCTCCCCCATCCGTTGCCCTCACCCCATTCGGATACGGCAGCGGGCCCCGCCCACCTGTGCGCCCACGGCTGGAACGGGAACCCCCACGCACGCCGCATGGTGGA
>JAOUMB010000126.1 GCA_029881725.1 Nitrospirota bacterium | reverse complement strand
TGGGTACCGCGTCGGTGCGGTACTTCCCCAAAAGCTGGACCCAGCCGAACCCGTCGGCCCGCTTCGTGATGGTGCAGTCGGCGCCGCTGCCGGTGCCGATCCAGATCGATGCGTTCATGTCCATCAAGGCGGTGTAGGAGAAAACCATGGAGTTCGAGGTCGTCAAAGGCGTGATCAACAACGGCAAGCAGGAGGCCGGTCCCGGTGACTCCGTGGACCTGACCAAGGCCGAGGCGGAGGCCCTCATCGAACAGGGCATCGTGCGGCCGGTGGAGAAACGCAAACCGGCCAAGGCGGATGAATGACATCAACCGGCAGATCGAGGCCGACCTCGATGCCGTTTTCTTCGGTGAGGGCGGCATCGGGGTGGTCGAGGCGGTCTACCGCTCCGCGGACGGCATGGCCCTGCGGGGCATCCGCGGGGCGTTCGACCGGGAGCATCTGGCCGTGCCGGGGGAGTTTGCCGACACGGCGGCCCGAAAAACCACCTTCACCACAAGAGCCGCCTATTGGCCGGAGACGTTCCGGCCGCAGGTGGGCGGGACGCTGGAGGTGCAGGTGGATCCGGAAACGGTCACCACCTACGCGGTGCGCGGGCTGGAACCGGACGGCACAGGCGTGGTGGTGCTGGTGTTGGAGGGGCCGTGAGCTAGGGCTTGGCCTCGGCCAGCAACTGATCCCAGTTGTCCGGCGGGTGGCCGCTCTCCAGCATCCTGCGGAATACCCGGTAAGCGTCGCTCATTCATTGTCTTTCGGGAGCGGGGTGTCGAGATCGACCTCCACGTTGCCGACCAGCGACCGGATGTGCTGCGCCAGCCCTGTATCGAGCAGCTGAATCCGCTCTGGATGATTGGCCATGTCGGTCGCCAGAAAGCCTAGGAAATTCCCGACCACCGGGTCGTCCTCAATGGACTCCGCGCGTGTGATCACGACCTTGCCGTTGGACTGAATCGCGTAACGGATCTTGTCGTGCTTGCCCAGATTCAGTGCACGGCGCACGGCCGCCGGGATGGTGGTCTGGTAGCGTTCGGTGAGCGTGGATTCGTCTATCCGTGTCGTAGCCATAGCGTCCTTACCCAAGCAATCGGCGCTGCAGGAGCGACTGCATGTCCCTGCGCCCGTCCGCGATCAGGACGATGAAGACGGCGTTGCCCTCGACGTAGTAGATCACCCGGTAGGGCTTGAAGAACACCTCCCGGAATTCGTGGATGCCGAGTGCCGCCAGTTCCCGTGGAACCGTGCCCCGTTCCGGCAACTCGGACAGTCGCTCGACAATCGACGAGATCTGGTCGAGCACGTATCCGGCCCGCTCCGGGGAGTCGCGCTCGGCGATGTACGTGTGCAGCTTTTGAAGGTCGTCCGCCGCCCGGCGGGTGATGTTGACCTGGTACGCCATCAGTCCTGCTTGCGCAGGCGTGCGATGACATCGGCGGCCGGTTCGAACTTGCCTTCCGCCACCTCCTGTTTGCCCAGGGCGAGGATCTTGAGCAGCGCCAGGGTCTCCTGGGTTTCCTCATAGCTCTGAATGTCCTGCACCACCATCTTGGCCTCGCCGTTCTGGGTGATGACCAGCGGCTCGTGGGTTTCGTTCAATTGACGGACGATCTCCGCCGTGTTGGCCTTCAGGTAGCTGATGGGCTTGATCTGGGTGGCGAGGTTCATGGCGCTCCTTCCAACAAAGTGTTCCGCCTAAATATAGACTGTATTCGGTCGTAACTCAAGAGACCTTAAATGCCCCACGTCCGTACACAGATCCGCATCGCCGTGGCCACGGCCCTCACCGGCCTTCCCACCACCGGCCCCAACGTCCACCCCTCCCGCGTCTGGCCCTTACAGGAAGCCGACCTGCCGGCGCTGCTGGTCCATGCGGTGTCGGACCCGGTGGACGAGGAGCAACACACCCTCGGCCGCCCCAGAAAACTGACCCGCGACCTGTCCCTGGTGGTGGAGGCGCGGGCGGCGGGGACGGCGGGACTGGACGACACGCTGGACACCATCGAATCCGAGGTGATCGCCGCCCTGGCCCTG
>JAOUMB010000080.1 GCA_029881725.1 Nitrospirota bacterium | reverse complement strand
ACGGCCTAGTTCGAGGGGATTCCCGGCCAGGGAAAGGGTGTGGGCCTCCACCCCGCGCCATGCATGGGGTGATTCGTTCCACCGGGGGCTCCACCCGGCGGACGGCCCAGTTCGAGGGGATTCCCGGCCACGGAATGGGTGCGGTCCTCCACCCCGCGCCATGCATGGGGGGAACAAAGGACGCCACCCGGCGGACGGCCCTGTTCGGGGGAACCCCCGGCCACGGGAGAAGGGACGGCGACTCGGGGGTGGTTACTCCGGTAACGTGATCCCGGCAAAATCCGCCGCACGCGGATGCCCGTCCACCGGCTCGGTGCCCTCCCGCACCAGCTGGCAGGTGTGCATCCCGGCCGCGCGGGCCGCGTCCAGTTCCGCGCCGATGTCGGACAAGAACAGGCATTCCCCCGCATCGCAGCCGATTTCCCGCGCAATGGCGCGGTAGGCGGCGGCCTCCTTTTTCGCTCCGGTGCGGGTGTCGAAATAGCCGGAAAACAGCGGATTCAGATTGCCCCAGGCGGTGTGGCCGAACAGCTGCTGTTGCGCCGGAACCGAGCCGGAGGAATACACGTACAGGCGGATGCCCGCCTCGTGCCACGCCTTCAGGTGCTCCGCCGCGTCCGGGTATACGTGGCCGGAAAAATCACCGTCCGCATAGCCCGCGGCCCAGATCATTCCCTGCAAGGCCTTCAGCGGCGTGGCCTTGCGGTCCTCGTCCATCCACCGCATCAGCACCGCCACCGCCGTCTCGTCGTCCAGTTCCGCGCCGTGTTCCGCTGCCACCTGGGCGAGCAGAGCGCGCACCTCCGGCTCGGTTCCGTGGTCGCGCACAAAGTCGGCCATGCGCGCGCGGGCATAGGGAAACAGCACCTCGTGCACGAAGGAAATGGACGAGGTGGTGCCCTCGATGTCGGTGACGATGGCGCGGATCACCCGCGCTCCAGAAACTGCTCGAGGGTGGGGAAGGTGCTGGCGATGTCGCTGCCGGTGTAGTTGGCCACCCACCCTTCCTGGGTGGTGAACAGGCGGATGCACTTCAGGTCCGGCATGCTCCCCAGGTCGAACCAGTGCCGGGTGTCGGCGGGGACGGTGAGCAGGTCTCCCGCCTCGCACAGAATGCCGTATACCGTGTCATTGGGGTGCAGAAAGAACAGCCCGCGCCCCTCCACGAAGAAGCGCACTTCGTGGTCGCTGTGAGTGTGCTCCTTCAGGAACATGGCGCGCAGGTCGTCCTTTTTCGGGTTGTCCGGGGCCACGCTGATCACGTCGGCGGACTGAAACCCGTACTGGGCCTTCAGGCGCTCCACCTGCGGCCTATAGGCGGCCAGGATGGTCTCCTGGCTGGCGTCGTTCGTCAGGGGCCGGTCGGCCTGCCACCGTTCGATCAGCACGCCGATTTCATCGAGCTTTTTCTGGATGTCGGCAAAATCGGTGACCACCGTGACGGCGGCGGGGGAGGATTCGGGGGCGATGGTGAGGGTGGTCATGGGCGCTTTACTCCGTGCAGGCGCATTTCGATCTCGAACAGGTGCTCCATGGCTTCCACGTGGCGCAGGGCGTCACTGACCGAGGAGCCCCAGGTATAAAATCCGTGGCTGCGAATGATGTAGCCGAACACATCCCCATGGGTGTCGATGTACTTCTCCACCCGCTCGGAAAGGCGCGGGATGTTCTGGTCGTTGTCGAAGATGGGGATCACCACGCGGGATTCGTGGGTGTCGATGCCTTCCAGGGCCTTCAGCAGTTCATACCCCTCCAGCACCAGTTCCCGGTCGAACAGTTTCGATACCAGGGTGGCCGCCGGGGAGTGGGGGTGCAGCACCGCCTTCACCTCCGGGTAGCGCTTGTACAGGGCCACGTGCAGCAGGGTTTCGGCGGAGGGCTGTTTGCCGTCCAGCGGTTCACCGTCGGACGTGATCTGCATGATGTCGTCGAAGCGCAACTGCCCCTTGTGCCTGCCGGACACGGTGATGGCGATGGAGCCGTCGGACAGGCGCGTGGAAAAATTGCCGCTGGTGGCCGGCACCCAGCCGTGGGCGTGGATCACCCGCCCGGCCTCGATCAACTCGGCGGCACGGGCGCTGAATTCCAGCGAAGACGCGTTTGGATTGTGTGTGGCCACGGCAACTCCGGCTCGGGGGATCAGAGGGGATTATACCGGGAGCCCGGCCGCGCCGGGTGGTTTATGGACGGAAAGGGGGCCACGTCGATGCCCGTGAAGCCGTCCCCCCCGCTTGAAAAGAATTCCAGCCGAGCCGGGGGTGGTGCATTTTACCGGGCAGGATCCCGGCCTCCACAAGGCCGTTTTTTTCCCACATGTTCAACGGGTTATGAATTTTCTCCGAAAAGGCCACCGCGCCAACGGGCGCAATCGTGCTACGGCCCCTCAGAACCCCTTGATATTCCGTTCCGGCGTCACCGTGAACATGCGAAATTTACCCTGCTAAACACCTCCACAAAGCAGAAAAATTCACACAAAAACAGCCGGTTCTGATCGCCCGCACCGTTATTTTTCACCGTGCTTTATTTCGCAGCCACAAACAGAAAAACTGCCGTTAAAACCGCTGGTTCTGAATTTTCCGCCGGGATTTTGTGAAATAAAACCACCGTCGCCACAAACGGGCAAAAACAGTGCATGTTCGGCGGGTTATGGCCGGGTGCGCTCCGTGGGCCACCGCTTAGCATCGCCGTTTGCGAAGCGAAGTGTTACGCGCCCCCCCCCAGAAACGCCCACAGACGGGATTCGCCGGAACAAACCTTTTTATTACGATTCAATTGGTTATGAATTCAAGTCGGGGGCGAGGCTTGCGCAGGGAAGCGGACCGGCATAGGTTCGGGACGCCCGCGCCCTGTCCGCCCCGGCGGAATCCCGGAAGCGGCACCGGCGGCGGCCCGGAACCGGGCGCTCACCCGGAATCGGATGAGCGCCCGGCGCGGGAGGGGCGTCAGGCGTCGCGCCGCACGGTGACCACGGCGCCGAGGCCGAGGAAGCGGTGCGCCTCGCCAAGGCCCGAGGTGGCCAGCCCGTCGGCGGCGGTGACCACGCCGCGATGGATCAGCACCTTGTCGTGGGCCTCGCGGGCCGGGTCGAAGCCGGTGCCCGTGAGCGCGGGCACGGTGGCCGCCGTTTCCGTGTTGGCCTCGGTGCCCGCATCGAACACCGGGGCCAGGAACACCGCGCTTTCACCCACCGCCAGACCGTCCACGGCCACGCCGTCCAGTCCGGCAAAGCCGTCGTTGGTGGCCCCCAGCATGGTGGCCAGGGACAGGCGCAGGGCGCCGCTGCCGGATACGGTCACCGCTTCGCTGGCGCCGGGCAGAATAAGGCCGGTGCCGGCGTTCATGTCGACCACGCTGGCATGGCCCGCCGCATCGGTCAGGAAGGCGGTGGGGTCGCCCCCCTCGGCCAGCATCTCCAGGCCGCTGCCGGCGGCCATCCCCAACTGCCAGGGAGTGTAGCCGGTACGGTGCAGCACCACGGCCACCGGGGCGAGCGGTTGGCCGTTGGTGGCGTTGGCCACGGTTACCGTATAGGTGGCGCGGGCCGCCGGGTCGTTGTCGGCGCAGCCGCTGGCCAAGGCCAGTGTCAGCACCGCCCCCAGCGTGACGAGGGTTTTTATGGATTGGATTTGCATAGGAAATTCTCCCGAATGGTGCCCGAATCAGTTGACGGTCAGATCGACGCGGGCCACCGGGTTCTGCCAGCGGTGCACGGTGCTGTCCAGATCGCTGATGCCACCGGTGGCGTTGGTGTCGCCCAGGGTGCCGCGATGCACGTGCACGGTGGCGGTGCCGTCCGCGCCCGCCGCGCCGGTGCCCCCGGTGCCGCCGGTCATGCCCGGATCGGCCGGAATGCCCGCAAGGCCCGCCGAGCAGCCCATGGTGAACACCTCGTCGTTGGCCTCGGTGCCCGCGTCATACAGATTCAGCCACACGGTATAGGTGCCGGGGGCGGTGGGGATTTCCATGCTGTCCAGCCCCACAAAGCCATCGTTGGTGGGCAGGCCCATGGCCACGATGCTGAGCCGGTCGTTGCCCGCCGCGTTGGTGAGCATGGCGGTGGCGGAAGCGCCCGGAACCAGCAGGCCGCCCGCCGGGTTCACCGCCTGATCGGCGCTGGCGGCGGTCAGGTCGGCCTCCAGCGAGGTGATATCGCCGCATTCGGCCATGATTTGCAGGCTGGCGGAGGCGGCGGCGCCCACGTCAAACAGGTCCGTGGCCACCGGGTGGGCCGCCACCAGCAGGGGGGTGAAGTAGACCTCGTGGGTCAGGTTGGTGATGGTCACATCCAGGCTGGCCGCCTGGGCCGGGACGGCGGCCGCAACCAGGGCGGCCAGGGTGAGGGAAAGGGTGCGCTTCATGGCGGATCTCCAAATCAGGGGTGGATGGATGCGGAGGCCACGCGCCCCCGGCAACACCCACTCATCCTGACTCCCGCCGATGACGCGCCGATAAACGGCATGTAACGATTGCGTGAAGTTGCCGCCAGGGCCCATATAATGGGGATCCAACCACACGGGGAGCCGAAGCAATGATCGAAACCGGATTCATCGGGCTGGGCATCATGGGCAGCCGCATGGCCGCCAACCTGATCGACGCGGGCCACAAACTGACGGTTTACAACCGCTCGCCGGAACCGGCTCGGGCGCTCGAAAAAGCCGGTGCCAAACGGGCCGGCACCCCTGCCGAGGCGGCCCGGGGCAGGCAGGTGGTGGTCACCGTGCTGTCCGATCCGGCGGCGGTGCGCGCGCTGGCGCTGGGGCCGGACGGCCTGCTGGAAGGTATGGACGAGGGTGCGTTGTGGGTGGACTGCTCCACCGTGGACCCGGCATGTTCCATGGAATTGGCCGCGCTGGCCACCGCTCACGGGGTGCGCTTTATCGATGCGCCGGTGGCCGGGTCCAAAATCCCGGCGGAAAAGGGGCAATTGCTGTTCCTGGTGGGGGGCGAGACCGACGACCTGCTGGAGGCCGCGCCCCTGTTCGAGGTGATGGGAAAGGCCACGGTGCATGCCGGTCCCGTGGGGGCGGGTTCCGCCCTCAAACTGTGCAACAACCTGCTGTTGGGGGCGGCCATGCTCGGCTTTGCCGAGGCGCTGGCGGCGGGCGATGCCTTCGGGCTCGACCCGGAGGTGGTGCTCGATGCCCTCTCCGGCAGCCCGGCGGCGGCCCCGGTGCTGGCGTTGAAAACCGGCAAAATCCGAAACGGCGACTGGTCCCCCGAATTCCCCCTCAAGCACATGCACAAGGACCTGCATCTGCTGATGGAAACCGCCTACGAGGCGGGGCTGCCATTGCCGCTGGCGGCGGCGCTCAAGGAACGCTTCGGCGATGCCCGCGCCGCCGGGTTCGGCAACGAGGATTTCTGCGCGGTGATGAAGGTGGCCCGCCCCGGCCCCTCTCACCGAAACATCTGCTAGGTGCCGCGCGGTGCTTCGCGCACGGCGATAGTTGCGGGTGGGTGGGGTGATCCGGGTTAAGGGGGCGGGCGTTTGTGGGTGGGTGCCTCGGGCAGTGGGGGGGGAGAAGAAGGGGGAGCCGCGCTCCACCCTTGTAAAGGGCATCGCGGCTCGGGGAACGAGCTTGCCAGAAAAGCGGCCCGGCCACCGATCCAACGTCCGGTGGCCGGGCCGGCAGGGGCTTAACAGCAGCCCGGCTGGCAGAACGATTTAAGACCGCGCGCCAGGTCCTTCAGGGCGCCGGTCTTTTCCGGATCCTTCGCCGTCACCTGCACGGTGACGCCGGTTTCGGTCTCCTGCACGTCCAGATTCACCTGGTCGGTCAGGCAGCTCCAGTCCGCCGGGGTGCAGCAGTTGGTGGTGTTGATGGTACGCATGGGATGCTCCTTTCTGCGTGGGGTTAAATGGTTTTATAATTCGACAACAATCGAAATAACACCTTAAAAAAAGGGCCTACTTCAAAAAACCGCGCACCGCATCGAGTGCCTCCTCATTCACCTGACACAGGAAGGCCTGGCCGTCCCGCGTGCAGGTGATCAGCCCGGCGTCCTGCAACGCCTTGAAGTGGTGGCTGATGGTGGAGGGGGCCAGCCCCAGGCAGGAACATGCGGCGGAAAACGCCTTTTTCACCGGTTCGCAACACGCACCGCTGGCGCGGTTGGCGGCGGACTGCTCCACCGGGGAGCCTCCGGTGCCCATCTGGTGCACCATCAGAAATAACTTCAGCCGTTGCTCGTTGCCCAGCGCCTTGAAGATGCGGGCCATGCGCGGAGTGTTCGATAGTTCGACCATGTTCGAAATATAAGTCCGGCCCGCTCCCCTGTCAAGGTGTGGTCGAGCTAAAACACCACGCTCCACCCTTCGCGCCGGGCCTGGGCGGCGGTGTAGGCGACGCCGTCCACCTTGTAGCCCTCCGGGTCCAGCAGGGTGATGGTGCCGCCCTTGTTGGACAGTTGCACCCCCAGGCCGTCCAGCACTACGCGAATGGAGTCGCCGGGGCCGAGGGTAATGCCGTCCAGCGGGTGGCGGCGGCGGGCGGTATCGGCGATGACCCAGCCATCCAGGGGCACCGGTTGCGGCAGGGTGTTGAGCAGGGTCACCGACTCCTGGCCGGGGTCATCCCCCACCGGATTGATGACGGCGGCCACGATGCGCAGGGCGTGAGGTTCCACGCGCGGCCTGCCGGGATGTTCCGCCTGCTCCTCGTCCTCGGGCTCCCAGCCGCTTGGGGGAACCGGGGGACCGGCTTCCGGGACGCGGCGGCCGGTGGTGTCGTCCGTGTGCCACGACTGGCTCTGGAAGGCCAGAAACACCGCCACCCAGTGTCCCTCCGTTGGCAGGTGAAGCAGCAGGCCGCCATCCTGCCACGGACCATCGTCGGCGAAGTAATCGGTCTCGTTGCCCTGATTCATGTGCACGTTGTGCATGCCGCAGGCCGGGTGAAACCGGAAGTGCCGGTCCCGATTGTGCTCCTCGGGCCCCCACCGCTCACCCAGTGCGTAAATCTGGTGGGCGGGATCGGCCTTGGCGCGGCCGATCCAGTAGTCCAGCCGGTCGTTCAGGTCGTTATCCGGCCCCGGCGCGCTGTGGGGGATGCGCCGCATGCGGGCGGGGTTGAACAGGTTGCCACGGATGAAGTCCAGCGCCGCGCCTTCCGGTTGGGAGCGGATGGGCGAATAGCCGGGGGCCATGCCGATCAGGTGATCGAGCACCGGATGGTTGAAGTTGGAGTCCAGCAGGAACAGCAGTTCCGATGGCGGCTGGCGCGACCGCACGTTGAGGGCCACGCGGAAGTGCTCCCGTCCGGTGATGACGTGGATCTGGTAGTGGCCGTGGTGTCCCTTGGCGCGCTTTTGGCCGTAGATGGTGCCTTTCAGTACGCCGTAGTTTTCCAGTGGCATGGCGCGGCCTCCGGTGGTTCCTGGTTTCAGGGTAGCACGGGGAGGGGGGATCAATTAGGCTCTTTTGCCATGGTGATCCTGAGGTTTTTCATGTTCCCGTCGTCCCTGGGATCGATGTGCCGTCCCGCACAATGGTGGGTGCGCCGGTAACGGTCACTCCTTAGGCGGCCACAACGGCCAGCGACCCGGCGGGGTAGCTCAGCACCGCCAGACGGTTGCCCACGGCGTCGTACTGGTACTGCACGGCGTTGCCCTGCCCGTCCACAACCCCCACCAGCCGCGACAGGTCGTCGTAGAAGTACTCGGCGGCGTGACCCGGTAAAGACCACAAAAGTGCGCAGAGGATACCTACCAAGCAGGAAAAACAATAAATAGCAAGGTGTCTATGATCACGTAGGTGTTTCAAGGCTGCTTACCCAAAGAGGTGGCCCCGGAAATCTGAACAACTGGGATAAGTGGATTTCCTGCTCAGTTGGGGCATGATGATGCCCCCTCAAGAAGGAGCGAGACATGAGCAGGAGACCACGTCGAAACCATTCGGCGGCA
>JAOUMB010000003.1 GCA_029881725.1 Nitrospirota bacterium | reverse complement strand
CCCGCCGATTCATCCTGGCCATGCACAGTCTGGTGCGCGCCCGGGGCGACGACCGCTGGCTGGCCGACCATCTGCCCCGCCTGATTCCCCTGGACGGGCCCCGGCGCCTGCTGGACGTGGGCAGCGCGGCCCGGCCACCTATCCCATTGCCCTGGCCCGCGCCCTGCCGGAGCTGGACGCCCGCGTATTCGATCTGCCCGCCACCCTGACGGTGACCGCCGGGGTGGTGCAGCAGGAGGACATGGGGGACCGGATCGCCCTGCACAGCGGCGATTACCGCAGCGACCCCCTGCCCGGCGGCTGCCATGTGGTGTTCATGTCCAACGTATTGCACGGGGAGGACGAAGCCACCTGCCGGACCCTGATCCACAACAGCTTTGACGCCCTGCAACCGGGCGGCCACCTGGTCATCAAGGACCACGTGCTGAACGGGGAACTGACCGCGCCGGAAGGGGGCGCCCTGTTTTCGCTGCTGATGCTGCTCTCCACCCGGGGGCGGGATTACGGGCTGCACGAGATGGCCGAATGGATGGACGCGGCGGGATTTGCGCCGCCGGTGGAAACCGTACTGCCCTCCCCGTTCTCGTCGTCGCTGGTGATCGCGCGGAAGCCGGACTGAGTTCGGCCGGGGGGTTGGGTTTACGGCGCGGGGGGCTCCGCATCGGCCGCGAAGGTACCGGCCGGGTCCGCCAACAACTGGCTCAGCACGGCTCCGGGCACAACCACCCGCTGCCCGCCAGCGCCGGAGAAAACCCGGTAGTTCCCGCCTTCCGCCAAAGCTTCGACGGTCAGCATCAGGGGCTGTTCCGCGCCCGACGGCGTAAGGGCCACGGTGAGCAGCGGGGCGGCCGGTTCCGGCGTCTCGTCCACAAAGGAACTGGCGCGCATGCTGTTGATGGCGTTCAGCACGCGGGACACCTTTTCCGTATCCGGAGCGGTCTCCCGCGGCGCGGTGCCGACCCAGTTCCAGAGGGTATCCGGATCCCGCTCCAACGCCAGATTCACCGCGCCGGTCAGTTCGATGCGCCCGATGCTGTCCGGGTCGAACATCAGCACCGCCCGGTCCCGCCAGTGGGCCGGATCCGTCTGCATGGCGCTACGCATGGTGCCCTGCACCTCATGCACCGTATCACTGCCGTCCAGACGCGCGTAGCTGTTCAGCATCGACTCGGTGTTCTTGCCCAGGAACAGCCGCACCGCCGGGGTATCACCGCCGGCAAACAGGGACACGCGGGTGGCGCTTTGCTCGTCCACCGCAAAGCGGGCCGCCTTGTCCGGATTGGTGGAGATCACCCCCCGGCTGGCAAGGCCGGCCAGGCTGGTGAGGATGTAGGTCACCCGTGAAAGGTCGGCCGGATAATCCGCCGGCGCGGTTACCCGCCATTTTTCATCCACCCGGGTCAGGGTCAATGCCCCGTCGGGGGATTCCATGGCGATGGCGGTGATCTGATCCGCCGTGAGCGGCACCAGCACCTCCCGCTGCACGCTCCCGCTCTGCTCGGACACCCGGGTGACCACCAGCAGCCCGGCCAGAATCGCGAGGACAACGCACAGAATCAACAGGGTGCGGAATCTCACGAGGTTTCTCCCAGGCGGGCGCGGCGGGCACGGCGCGAACGCCAGAAAATCAGCCCCACCGCCACCAGCAGCAGCGGTCCGAGCAGCATGTTGCAGAATTTGACCAGAGCGCGTGTGCCGTCGGAAATCTCCCGCAAGGGGCGCTCCGTCACCCCCCGCGAGCGCAGGGCGATCAGCGATTCATCCCCGGCCAGCCAGTCGATGGCGTTCATCAGGAACGGCATGTTTTCGCCGTTCATCAGGTACTGCTCGTCCAGCAGCATCCCGGACCCGACCACCAACAGACGCCCCGGGGCGGCCAGCGGCGGCTCGATGGTCGTTTCGGAGCCATCCGCGCCGGTGACCACGCGTCCGGCCCAGTGGCTGGGGAACACCCCCTCCGCGGCCACCACCACCGGGTGCGGCCCGCGAATGGCGCGGCCGGGAACAATCAGCGCATCCATGCGCTGGAACGGATCCACGTTATAGGGGGGCGAAAGCTGCCAACTGTTGCGCGAGGTGCGGGCCAGCACCGAATGGGTGACCCCCTCCACGTCATGGCTGCGCACGGTGGACACGAACGGCAGGAAGATGCCCTCCAGGCCGCCCACCACCGGGTGGTTCGGATCCAGATCGCCCACCACCGGAATGAACGGGTAATCCACCATGTTCTGCATGGTGAAAATCCCGCGCCGCTGGGCCACGGTAATGCGCATGTTCTTGCCGTCCACCACCAGAGCGTCGCCCAGGGCCAGGCCCCAGCTGGACAGGGTGCCGCGGAACGGATCCTCGATGGGCTGGCTGAACTGGTTTTGCAGGTTCACATCGGCCCGGGAGGCGAATACCCCCACCGATCCGCCGCTGCCCAGGTAGCGGTCCAGTTCCGCCAGTGCCTGGTCGGAAAGCGGCTCCTTGGGCGCCCCCACCAGCACTGCGGCCACATCGGAGGGAATCCCGCCGCCAGCCAGATCAATCCCCACCAGATCATACTGCTCGCGCACCACGTCGGCGATGCGTCCCAGACTCTCATCGGGATCGAACGCCCCGAAGCCGGTCAGCATGCCGATCCTGCCGCGACCGGAGCCGGTCAGTTTGCGGATCTTGCCGGTCAGCAGGAATTCCAGCCCCTGGGTGCCCTGCACCACCGGGATCACCTCGCGGCGATCCTCAAACAACACGGCGATGCCCATGAACCCGGCCTTTACCTGCACCTGGTCGGAAGATACATCCGTCACCTGCACCTGGGGGATGCCCTGCAGCATCATCTGGCTTTCGGCGGACTCACCCATTTCCGCCGGGTCCACGAATTCGTAGTTCACCTTGCCGTCGGACAGGGAGCGATACTCCTGCAGCAGGTCCTGCACCCGCTCCTGAAGCCGGTTGTAGGGGGGCGGCAGGTCGCGGGTGAAATAGCCGCGCACCAGCAGGTTGTCGTCCATTTCCTCCAGCAGTTGCCGGGTGCTGGAGGAGGTGGTGAACTCCTTGTCCTCGGTCAGGTCGAGGCGCAGGAACCAGCCGGAAGCCAGCAGGTTCACCACCAGCAGGATGGCGCCGGTAACCAGCACCACCCCCCAGCGGGTCAGGCTGAGGGCCATGCGCTGACGGTTCATCCGGCCCCCCACTTGCGTCCTTCCAGGGTGGTCACCGTGCCCATCAGGCAGAAGGCGATCACACTCAGGAAGTACAGGACGTCACGGCTGTCCACCACCCCTTTCACCATGTTGTTGAAGTGGGTGTCCAGGGCCAGCAACTCCACCAGCGGCACCAGAGCCCCCGGCACCAGCGGCAGGATCTTGCCCAGCATGTTGAGGCCGAAGCAGATGAAGAAGGCCACGATGAAGGCCACGATCTGGCTGCGGGTGAGGGCGCTGGCCCACAGGCCCACCGCCAGCAGGGCGCCGCCCAGCAGCAGGGTGCCCAGATAGGCGGAAGCCACCTGCCCGCCGTCCAGATTGCCCAGTGAGCCGATGGTGAGTGGATACATGAGGGTCAGCCCCTGGGCCACCGCCAGCACCGCGAAGGCGGCCAGAAATTTGCCCAGCACCACGTCGATATCGCGCAGGGGGAAGGTGACCAGTAGCTCCATGGTGCCGTTCTTCCACTCCTCCGCCAGCAGGCGCATGGTGAGGGCCGGGGCGAAAAACACCAGAATCAGCGGCACCATGGCAAAGAAGTTGCGCAAGGTGGCCTGTCCCTCCAGAAACAGGGTGGCATTGAGAAACCAGCCGCAGATCAGCAGATAGGCGACAATCACCACATAGGCCACCGGCTGGCCGAAATAGGCGCCGAACTCGCGCCGAAATACCGCCCACGCGCCGTTCATGATCCATCCTTCACGGTGAGTTTGCGGAAGATGTCCTCCAGCGACACCACCCGGCGCTGCATCTCCAGCAGCACCCAGCCCTTGTCCACGCACAGGCGGAAAATGGCCTCGCGCAGGTCGGTCTCGCGCGGGGAGGACACGGTGGCGGCCACCGGCTTGCCGCGGCCGCCGCCGCATTCCACGTTTTCGGCGCCGGGCAGGGCGGCCAGGGCGGCACTGACCTCGGTCTTGCCGCCGCCTCCGATCAGCACGGAAAGCTGTTGCGCGCCCTGAAACTCGGTGTGCAGCTGCGCCGGGGTGCCGTCGGCGATGATGCGCCCCTCGTTGATGATCAGCACCCGGTCGCACACCGCCTCCACCTCCTGCAGGATGTGGGTGGACAGCAGCACGGTTTTTTCGGCGCCCAGTTCGCGGATCAACTGGCGGATTTCAACAATCTGGTTGGGATCGAGACCGGTGGTGGGCTCATCGAGGATCACCAGATCCGGGTCGTGAATCACCGCCTGCGCCAGGCCCAGGCGTTGCCGGTAGCCCTTGGACAGGGCGGTCACCGGCTTGCCCAGCACCGGACCCAGTCCGCAGCGGGCGGCGGCCTGGCGGATGGCCGCATCGCGCCCGGCGGCGGGCACCTCGCGCACCCGCGCCACAAAATCCAGATAGTCCCACACCCCCATGTCGTCGTACAGGGGGACGTTCTCGGGAAGGTACCCCAGGCGACGGCGCACCTCCAGGGACTCTTCGACAACGTCGAGACCCGCAACGCGGACCCGGCCCTCGGTGGGGGGCATGAAGCAGGTGAGCATCTTCATGGTGGTGGTTTTGCCGGCCCCGTTGGGACCCAGCAGACCCACCACCTCCCCCTTCTGGATCTCAAACGAGATCCCGTCGACGGCGCGAATCGTCCCGTAGGTCTTGGTCAGGTTCTCTGTAACTACGAACGGTTCCATCGGCGAAAGATTTTTAGCGCCGAAGGGGGCGGCTGTCAAGGGGGAGGGAGAACCCGGCGCGCCGGTCACCGTTCGCGGGCATTGAGTTCCCCGATGGGGCGGCGTCCGCGAAAGCCTTCGTCAAGGCCATGCCACCAGCCGATGCGGTCCTCGCCCTCCTGCCAGCACAACTGCACCAGATGGCCGCCATTGTCATACAGAAAGTCGCACAGCCCCCGCTCCAGGTCCTTCACCAGCACCCCCATTTCGGCAATGCGTTCGGTGTGGGTTTCCAAATCGAGGAGTGCCTGCAGGTAGCTCCCGCCCTGGGGGCAGCCACCCCCCTCGCGGGCGCGTTCCGCCGCCGGGGCAGTGAGTGGCGCCAGTTCCCGAATGCGCCGGTTGAGCACCTTCAACTCGGCGAAAATTTCCCGCAACTCCGGCAACAGGGCATTGGCCTCGGCAACGGTAAACAGCCTGTGGGAGCGTGTGGACATGACGTAACCTCCTGTCCTGATTCTATCCCGTGCCCGCACCTCGGGCAACCGGCGGGATTCAGGGATGGCGGGTAAGCAGCAGCAGCGCCGCCGCCTCGGCCAGCACGCAGGCGGCGCCGATCAGATCGCCGGTGACCCCGCCGAACAGACGGACGAAGGCCACTCGCAGCAGCAGCACGGTGCCCAACACCCCGGCGGCCACGATCATGGCCCAGAACACCCCCAACAGCAGCACCGTGAACAGCAGGGTCAGCCCCCCGGCCCACCACAGATGGTGCAGTTCGGACTGGCGGATGAACACCCCCGCCAGTCCGCCGCCGTCGCGCACGTCCGGCATCCCGTGCAGAACGCCGACCATGGCCAGCCGCCCCCACACGGGGAACAAAATCAGCGCCGCACCGTGCACCCAACTGTGCAGGGACGACAGCCCGGCCCACTGAAGACCCGCCACAAACACCAGCGCGATGAACCCGAAGCTGCCCACGTGCACGTCACGCAGCACCTCCAGGCGCCGTTCCCGGGGCACCCCCAGGGCGTCGGCGGTGTCCATCAGGCCGTCCCAGTGGATGGCCCCGGTCAGCAGGGCCAGTAGGCCCAGCGCCAGAATGTCGGAAACCGACTGGGGGAACAACAGGGAAAAGCCCCAGTAGATGGTCCACACCAGGGTGCCCAGCAACAGGCCGGCCACCGGAAACAGGGCCAGCACCCACGGGTGCGGCGGCTGGCCGGGCTCGTGGCCACCGGGCACCGGCAGGCGGGTCAGAAAGCGCACCGCGTCCGCGAACGCGGAAAGGGCCCCTTCCAGTTCGTTGCGGCTCACGGCAGATCCTGGCCGGATACCCCGGCCCCCTCGAAGGTGGCCATCTGTTCCATAATGCGGGTGGCGGCTTCGGCCAAATGCATGGCCAGCACCGCACCGGACCCCTCGCCCAGACGCATATTCAGTTCCAGGTACGGCGCCAGCCCCAGATGGTCCAGGGCGATGCGGTGGCCCGGCTCGGCGGAGGCGTGCCCGGCGATCATGTAATCCACTGCATGGGGGCACAGACCGTGGGCCACCAGCGCCCCGGCGGTGGCGATGAAGCCGTCCACCAGCACCGGCACCCGGTGCCGGGCGCAGGCCAGAATGGCTCCGGCGATGGCGCCGATTTCAAACCCACCGACCCCGGCCAGGGCGCCCAGCGCATCGGTGGGCACCGGGGCGTTCACGTCCAGCGCCCGTTCCACGGCCTCCACCTTGCGGCGCAGCCCGTCGTCGTCCACGCCGGTGCCGCGCCCGGTCACCTCCCGCGCCGTGCGGCCGGAAAAACAGGCGGTGAGCGCCGCGCTGGGGGTGGTGTTGCCGATGCCCATGTCGCCCACGGCCACCAGGTCCGCCCCGTCGCGAATCACCTCTTGCGCCACCCGGATGCCCGCTTCCAGCGCCTGATGCGCCTGGGCACGGCTCATGGCCGGTCCGTCGGTGATGGAGCCGGTGCCGTGGGCCACCTTGTGCGCCAGCGGCCCCTCCGGCGGGGGCGGAAAATCAAAATTCACCCCCACGTCGGCCACCACCACCCGCGCCCCGGCGTGCCGCGCCAGCACGTTCACCGCCGCGCCGCCGGACAGGAAGTTGAGCACCATCTGCGGCGTCACTTCCGCCGGATAGGCGCTCACCCCGGAGCGGGCCACGCCGTGGTCGGCCGCAAACACCAGCACCGCCTTGTGCGCCACCATCGGCTTCACCGTGCGCTGGATGCGCCCGATGCGGGCCGCCAGTTCCTCCAGCCGCCCCAGACTGCCGGGGGGCTTGGTGAGGGAGTCCAGGCGGACCTGAAGGGCCGCGTCCAGGTCGTTCCCCACCGGGGAAATGGCGGCAATCACCGCGTCCAGCGGGTGATTGACGGATGTCATCCGTTGGCCTCCGTAACACTGGGAGCCGCCTGCGGCAGCGTCCCTTTAAGGGCCATCGGCAACCCGGCGGTGACCAGCACCACCCGGTCGCACACGGCGGCCAGCTGTTGATTGAGTTCCCCCGCCAGATCCCGGTAGCGGCGGGTAAGCGGATCGGCGGGCACGATGCCGCTGCCCACCACCTCACTCACCACCAGCAGGCGCGGATGGGCCTTGAGGGCCATCACGGCCGCGTCCAGATGGGGTTGCGGGTCCGCGTGGTGTTCCAGCACGGTGGCCAGCCACAGAGTCAGTCCGTCCACCAGCAGCCAGCATTCGGGGGATTCCAGCCGGGCGTTGTATACCGCCCGCGGCAACTCCTCCGTCACCTCGGTCACCACCCAATGGGCGGGACGGCGCTCCCGGTGACGGCGGATGCGCTCGGCCATTTCCGCGTCCACGGGACGCGCGGTGGCTACATAATGCACACCGTCGGCAGCAGCCAGCAAGGACTCGGCAAAGGCGCTCTTGCCGGAGCGTGCCCCACCCAACACCAGGGTTCGCACAGGCGGCCTCCTTGACCTACGTCCGGCCCCGACAGGGGCAGGACACGAAACGGCGGCCCCGTGCGGTGCATAGCACACCACCCGGGGGCCGCCGGAAAATCGGGTGGAGCGGGCGACGGGATTCGAACCCGCGACAACCAGCTTGGGAAGCTGGGACTCTACCAACTGAGCTACACCCGCCCGACAACCGAACATGGGCCCTCTGCGGCCCCTTGCGTCGATGCACGGGATTATCGGTTCCCGCGCCGGTCCGCGTCAACCGTCCTGCTCTTCGTCGCGCCCCAGGGCCCAGCACACCAGCATCCACAATCCGAACGGCACCACAAAGGCGAACACCACCACGTTGACCATCAACAGGCCGAAGGCCACGAACAGGGTTTCCGGCCGTCCGCCCATCTGCTCGCTCAAAAATGGCAGATAGCGCCCCCCCAGCACCTGCGGCACCATGATCGTATAACCGAATGACCAGAAGCCGAACAGGGCGGTGAGATAGGGGTGTTCGCGGGCGTTGGCCAGCGCCTGCCGCGCCAGCCGGATCAGGACTCCCGGAGTACCGCTCATGAGGCGCCGGTCACGCGGTTTCGGCCTGGGTCTTGCGCGCCAGCAGCATGCCACCCACCGCCAGCACCGCGCCCGCCGCCACCACGATGGCGGTGAGGATGCCCACCGACTGGGCCGCGCCGTATTCCGGAGTGCGCAGCGGAGCATAAATCACAAACAGCAGGAAATAAATCATGTAGGCGGTGATCACGCTCAGCAGGTAGCTGAGCAGGGTCACCTTGCCCATGCGCCGGTGGCGGCCCGCCCCCTTGCCGGTCAGCACCTTTTCACCCCGTTCCATGCGCGACCAGCGAAAGCCGGACCAGATCTGCACGCCGCTGAGCACGATGGCCAGGGTGGAGACCAGGGAGTGAAAAATGATGGTGGGCAGATACAGGCCGTATTTGATCGACTCCGGCCCATCGAAGCCGGACAGCCCGGCGATGGCCTGCTGGGTGAAATACATGGCCAGCCAAGCGGTCACCAGCACAGTGGCCACCAGCATCGCCTTCTGATGCTTCAGCCCCTGATGCAGCTTTCCAAAACGCCACCCCATGAAAAAGGCGGCCACCACAATGGTTTCGGTGGTCAGGGTAACGTCCCACCAGAAGTCGGCCTTGGTGCCCAGAAATCCTTCCACCGGGCTACCTGAACTTCTTGAGGGCGTTGAGCAGCTCGTTGAACTGCCCCTCGGGCAGCGCCCCCATGCGGATCACCTCGCTCACGCTCTGGCGGTCGTGGGTCTGCCCCTGAATCAACAGCGACTTGGCGCTGGAGCGGTAATCGATCTCCTGGGTCAGTTCGGTGCGGGTGCCGTTTTTGCGCCGCAGGGTGATCTTGTTGCGGCCGCTGAGTTCGATGCCCACCACTGACTTGGGCGTCATGTGCATGCAGTGGCGGCCGACGATGGTGAAGCCCTGAAAAGTCAGGAAGCAGGCCAGAAAATAGAACAGGTAGAACCACACCTTCTGGGTTTCCAGGTCGGTGCGCGCGGCCAGCACCAGCGCCACGGCCACATAGACCGTGTACAGCCCGCCGTGCAGCAGCGCGCTCTTGCTGTCGGGAATGAGTTCGAACGCCCCTCCCTTGCGCTTTTTGGAGGCTTCCGGCGCAGCCGGGGGTTCCGGCGTGACCGGTGACGTGACGTCTTCCGTGGTCTGGTCGGTACTCATGGGAATCAGAAATGCTCCATTCTGAGGACGATCAGGGTAAAGGTATTCTGCAGCAGGGCGGCCATCATCAGCACCAGCACCCCGAGAGCCAGATTCACCACCCGCAGGGAGGCCACGGTGGCGCGCATGCGGAACACGTTGCCGACCGGAGGCTCGCCCCCCTCCGCCGCGGTCTGCGCCCGGTTCCAGATGCCGATTTTCTTGAGTTGCCCGGTCATGTACAGGGAGTTGGCGATGATAATCACCACCAGCACGATCTTGACCCCCCAGAAGAATTCATACATGTTCTCGAAGGGCACGGCGCGCCCCTCCAGGGAGGTGAGCCGGTCGACGATGGTAAAGCCGCCGGTGGTCACCAGCAGCACCACCGAAGCCCAGTACACCGGGCCGAAATAGCGGCTCATCTTTTTGAGCAACGGGGAGACGGGGCCCGACACCTTGTTTACCCGGAATCCGAGAATCAAGGCGTGGTATACCATGATACCGATGAGGACGGCGGCCCCCAGCAGGTGAAACCACCGCACCACCGTGAGGGTTACCAGTTCAGCTGCGGTCATGCTTCTCGACAATATACGTAAGGTTGTAGCGCATGGAACACGGCATGATAGCCCGCCCGGCGGTGCCGCATCAAGCTCCGGTCCCCGCGCCACCCGTTTTGGAGCGGTGGCGGCTGGTGTCGGACAGCCTGCCGGATACCGCCACACAGATGGCCGTGGACCAACTGCTGGCGGAAGCCGTGTGGCACGGACACTCCCCCCCCACCCTGCGCCTGTATCGATGGCCGGTGCCGGGGGTGACCGTGGGCCGGCACCAGCCGGAAGGGACGCTGCCGTGCCCGGCGGTGCGCCGCCTCACCGGGGGACACGCGGTATTTCACGACCGGGAACTGACCTTTTCCCTGGCGGTGCCCGCCGGCCACCGGCTGCTGGCCGGCGGCCCTCGCGCCGCCTACCGCGCGGTGGCCGCCGCCTGTGAGCAGGCGCTTGCCACCCTCGGCCTGCGCGTGGGCGGGGGCAACCCGGACGCCCCGCAACGCCCGGCACGGGTGTTTTCCTGCTTTACCGGCGCCACCCGCGAGGAGACCGCCGTGGACGGCCACAAGCTGGTGGCCATTGCCCAGCGCCACACCCGGATGGGGCTGCTGACCCAGGGCAGCATTCCCCTGTCCGCCCCGGCCCGGCTGCCCGGCGCGGCACGCAGCGGCGCCTTGGGGCTGGACCGGCTGGTGCCGGAGGTGACCTGGGAGCGGCTGGCGGATGCGGTAAAAATTGCCTTTTCAGCGTGCATGAATGCCCGTCTGGATGCGCTTCCACTCACGCCGGAGGAGCGGCGGAAGGCGCGGCATATGGCCTGTAAGTACTACACACCCCTTCCAGGACCGTTCCAGGGGGCTCCCCGCACCTCCCGGATGGCGGAAAAAACACCTAAAGAAGCGCCCCATTTGACCGAAAAGTGGACAGAAGGCCCACGGGAGGGGCAAACGGCCCCGAAGCTAGAGGGCGGCCATTCGGGCCGCATCCCGTGAGGATCACGGAACTTAGGATTGGGAAGGATTTCCAATGCACGATCGACGGCAAGCCGAACGGTTCTCCATCACCTCCCTGGCGGATCTGGAGATCGGGGGAAATGAAGACCGCGTCGAGGCTTACGTAATGAACGTAAGCCGCAACGGAGTGGGGCTGTATTCGCCCAAACCCCTGGACGTCGGCAAGAAGATAACAGTCCATCTGACTTTCAACCACCACGGCGAACTGCACACCGAATCGGTCTCCGGATCGGTCATCCGCTGCAATCCGCACGTGGGGGTGCACCTGATCGGTGTGCGTTTCGAGGGCTTGAGCGAATCGACGCACCCGGAACTATTCAGTTTTATCAGCGAACGCGAGCGGCAGCTGGCCGTACAACCGTAGGGCCGGCCCGACCAGGGCACCCGGCAGTAGCTCCCCCTCTCCCTGCTTGCCGGGTGTCCTGCTGTTTGCTGATAGCTGAGTTGCGCGGCGCATCGGGGCCTTCGGGCCTCCGGTGCGCCGCGTCTATTTTTGCAGCGCCTTCAGGTGGGCGCTGACGCTCCCGGCCAGCGCATCCAGGTCGTACCCCCCTTCCAGCACCGACACCATCCGCCCGCCGCACAAGGCATCGGCCAGACCGCGCACCATGTGGGTCATGGCGGCAAAGCCGGATTCGGTCACCCGCATGGACCCCAGCGGGTCCGCCTGATGGGCGTCAAACCCGGCGGAAACCAGTACAAAATCCGGTCCAAACGCCTGCGCCGCCGGCAGCAGCACCTTCTCCAGTTCGTGCAGGTAGTCGGAATCGCCGCACCCGGCTTCCATGGGGCTGTTGAGGGTGGCGCCCTCCCCTTCTCCGCCCCCCACCTCCATGGGCCCGCCGGTGCCGGGGTAGAACGGAAACTGGTGAATCGAGTAATAGAACACGGACGGATCGCGCCAGAAGGCCGCCTGGGTGCCGTTGCCGTGGTGCACGTCCCAATCCACGATCAGCACCTTTTTCAGGCCATGGTGGCGCTGGATATAGCGGACGGCAATGGCCACGCTGTTGTACAGGCAGAATCCCATCACCCGGTCCGGCTCCGCGTGGTGGCCGGGGGGGCGCACCAGGCAGAAGGCGTTGTCCACCGCTCCGGCCATCACCCGGTCCACCGCCGCCATCACCCCGCCCGCCGCCTTCAGCGCCGCGGCCTCCGAGGCGGCACACACGGGCGTATCGTGGTCGATGTAGGCCAGCCGGTCGGCGGCCATGGCCACGCCATCACGCACCTCCCGCAGGTGGTTGGCACTGTGCACCTGGTTCAGCCAGACGTTTTCCGCATCCCGCGGGGGGATGTCGATCAGGTCCTGGCGCAATCCCTCCGCGTCCAGCCGCTTGAGCACCGCCCGCAATCGCTCCGGGCACTCCGGGTGCATGCGGCCGGTATCGTGCTCCAGAAAAATCGGATGATAGACGAGCCCCGTGGCCATGGCGGGTTCCTTATACTGGGCGGGTGAACGGCAGCCCTGATTCTACCCAAAACCGCATCCTGATTGCGGGATGCGGCGCCATCGGCAGCGTATTCGGCGGATTCCTGCATCTGGCCGGCGCCCGGGTGACGCTGCTGGGGCGCCCCACGCACATGGCGGCGGTGGCCAAAAACGGGCTGCTTCTGGACGGCCTGTGGGGCGCCCATCACGCCGCCGGAATGGAAACGGTTGCCGACCCCGCCCGGCTGAGCGGGCGGTTCGACTGGATTCTGCTGACGGTCAAATGCCCGGACACCACCCCAATGGCCCAGGCGGTGGCTCCCCTGCTGGCGCCGCACGGACAGATGGTGTCCCTGCAAAACGGCCTGGGCAATCTGGAGCAGGTGGCGCAGGCGGCAGGGACCGGTCGGGCCGCCGGGGCGCGGGTGATTTTTGGGGCCGAGATACCCGCACCGGGGCGGGTAACGGTCACCGTGTGCGCCGCCCCGGTGCGCATCGGATCACCGGGAACCACCGCCCACCCGCCTCTGGAGGCCGGTTTGCGCCGGCTGCTGCACCTGCTGGAACGCACACCAATCCCGTGTGAATGGAGCGACGACCTCACCGCCGACCTGTGGGCAAAGGCCCTGTATAACGCGGCCCTCAACCCCCTCGGGGCCACCCTGGGCTCCACCTATGGGGAACTGGCGGCGCAGGCCCACACGCGGAGCATCATGGACCGGGTGCTGGAGGAGGCGTTCCGGGTGGCGGAAGCCGCGGAGGTGCGCCTGCCGTGGCCGGATGCGGCCGGATACCGGGAGCACTTCTACCGCGATCTGGTGCCGCCCACCGCCCGCCACCGGTCATCCATGCTGCAGGACCTGGAACGGGGACGGCGCACGGAAATCGACGCCATCAACGGCTATCTGGTGGCGGAAGGGGCGCGGCGGCACGTCCCCACGCCGGTCAACATGACCCTGACCGGGCTGGTGCGCTACCTGGAGGCCCGCAACCGGGCCGGGACACATCGGCGGGCTAGGGGGGAGTGAATTGCAGCATCCAGGTTTGCGGCCCGCGCCCGATTTCGTAGTTGGCCGGACCGCCGGTGGCCACCGGGCCACCACCTGAAACATAGACCCGCGCCACCGGGGTGCCGTTGTTGTCGCCCATTACGACCTCGGCGGCCATGCCGGTGAGACCGAATTCGGCCGGTACCGGCGGCAGCAGACGCCAGCCGCCCATGGCGCCGGTATATGGATTCACATCGGTCAAATATACATCCGGCGAAGCGCTGTACAGGTCATCGCCGCCGATCACCAGCAGGTAGTTGGTGCCGGGAATGGCCAGCATGGCGTGGCGGCTGAGCGGCTTGGGAAGGCTGCGCCCCAGGTTCCAACGGGAAATGTGGCCGGTGGCCGGATCGACCCGGCCCAGACGGAAGGTGGCGCGCACCTCGTCGACCACTGTCTGGTCGATCCCTGTCACCCCGCCGCTGACCACCAGCCAGTCACCCACCACCGCCATGGCGTGGCGGTTGAGCGGCTCGGGCATGGGGGTGGTTTCCCGCCACCCCAGCGGCTCACCGGTGATCGGGTCCAGGTCGGTCACCCACACGGTATCGTGGTTGCGCCCGGTATAGCTCAGAGTGGTCATATCCTGGGCCCATCCCCAGCCGCCGGTCAGGTACAGGCGCTGGCCATGCACCGCCAAGGCGGAACCGGACCGTCCGGGCACATCCAGCAGGTTGGGGCCCACCACCCCTTCGTCCGGAATCCGCCAGGAGGGCGACTCACGCCAGTCGATCAGCGTTCCGTCCGCCCATACATCGCCCATCAGGATTCGATCCGAGAAATTGGTGATATCCGGCCCCACCGCATTGGGATCCTCCGGCTGAACCCCCAGATCCACCTGGGCATCCACGCCACCGGCCAGATAGATGTGGTTGCTCCATGCCGTCTGGGCGTGGTCGAACACCTGATAGTGGACGTACTGGGCGAACACCTGACCGTGGGCCTCGCGCCAGATATACAGGCAGGCCGGATCCCAGCCGGAACAGGCGCCGAAATTGCGGATCTTCGGATCCGTGGACGGATAATGGTAGGAATGATCCCACCAGGAGGGGGAGAGGGGATCCAGCGGATCGCTCAACAGTCCACCCGGATAGATCAAAGCGCGGAACACGTCCTCCACCGGACCGCCGTGCATGAAGGAACTGCCCACGCCGCCGGTGACAAACAGGTGGCCGTTGACGGCGCTCATCCGGTGGTGGGAAAGATCGATGGGCAGATTCGGGGTACGGGTCCAGGTACCCGGAATCAGCGCATCGTAGGAAAGCACCGTGACCACCGCCGGATCACTGACCACGGTGGCGGTGCTGGTGGTGGCGGTGGCGACGAGTTGTACGGAACCGGCGGCCAGCCCGGTGAGGCGGGCCTGATCGCCGGGCGGAATCAGCGGTTCCAGGGAAACCACCCCCACCGGGGTCATCTGCCAGGTGATGCTGGCGGGCACCGGCTCGCCGGTGAGGGGGTCGGTTACCGAGACCTGCACGGTACGGACCTGCCCCACGTACATGGTCATGCTGGCGGGAAGAATGGAAACGTTGGGCGGCGGCGGGGCAGCTCCGGTGACCGCCTGCACGGTCAGTTGGGTGGTCTTCAGGGAAACCGGCGACACCCCGGCATTGCTCAGGTGGGCGGTGATGCCCACCTGGCCGATCTGGGTCGGGGCCACCAGACCGGCGCCGATAATCGAGGCCGCGAACGGGTTGTCGCTGGTCCACTCGATGGTGGTTCCGGGCACCATGTTTCCAAACCGGTCCACCGGCACGGCGGTGAGTTGCACCGGAACGTCGAGAACCCCCTTGGGGTCGCTCGGAAAGATGAGAAGATCCTTGGCGTCGCCGGTACGTGCGGACACCACACGCACCGTGGCTTCCACCGACACACTGGCCTCACCGCTCTGCAACCCCCGGCCCCCGGGGCCGGCGATCAGGCGCCCGATCACTGCGGCGGTGCCGATGGCTTGGGCGGTCAGATGCCCCGCGCTGTCCACGCTCACCACGGTGGGGTTGCTGCTGGTCCACCCCATGGTGGCGCCGGAAACCACAAATCCGCAGGCGTTCACCATTTCCGTCGCCAGCGGCTTGCTTTCGCCAGGCAGAAGATTGGGTTCTACCGGGAACACCACCGCACTGTTCACCACCGGGGACGCTTCGCTGCAACTGCCCCCGCCGGAAGAGGCGGAAAACGCTCCGGAACACCCGGACAGGGCAAACAAGATTCCCAAAATGGGTATGAGATATCTCAATTTCACCTGTCGCACTACTCCGTGCCCCTCTCGGCAAGGGGAAAAACACCAGCGCCGCGTGGAAAGCACGCATCCTCCACCGGATTAAAATGCAAATATCACACCAGTTGAACCGGGCTGCCGGGTTACGGGTTTCAGGTCACGGCAGGCCAACCCCGAAATGGCCCCGTAAATAAGCCTGGGCCAGTGAAATGAGAGGCCGCGCGGTCTGGTCCGAGAGCACCGGCAGGGGGGCGTCCGCGCCGGCCAGCAACACCGCCAGGGCTGGACCGCACGGGGGGGGCACCGGCAGGTCGCCCGGTTTCCGGCACGCCCCGCACACGGCGCCGCCGGGATCGATGCGCAGCATTTCGTGGGGGCCCGGCAGGCGGCAGCCGGCGCAGGCGGACAAGTCCGGCGCCACCCCCAGTTCGCCGCTCATGCGCCACAGGAAACCGGCCACCAGCGGCAACACCGGCTCCCCCTCGTCCAGCAGCGCCAGCGCCGACGCCAACAGCCGGTACGGGCCGGAAGCCTCCCCCTCGCGGGACAGGCCCCGCGCCCAGGCGCAGATCAGCCCCGCCGCCTGACAGCGGGTCAGATCACTGGTGAGGTTGGGAAAATGGCGCACCCGCTCGGCGGTATCCACCCGGAACAGCCCCCCGCCACGGGTGGGCAGCAGCACCACGCGGGACACCCCGAACGGCTCCAGGGCGCCCCCCTGCCGGTTGCGCGGCAGGCAGTCGCCCCGCGCCACGGCCATCACCCGGCCCAGATCCGGAGCCAGCAGGGTCACCAGCCGATCCGCGCCGGACAGCCTGCGGCGTCCCACGCAAATGGCCTCGGTATCCACCCACCGCACGGGACGGATGCCCCTAGGCCGATGCCAGCGCCGCCAGCATCGCCGTGGCCAGCCCCAGGTAGATCACCAACCCGGCGATGTCGTTGAGCATGGTCACCAGCGGGCCGGAGGCGATGGCCGGGTCGATTTTCATGGATTCGAACAGGATCGGCGCCAGGGTTCCAATGGTCACCGCCACGCAACTGGCGGCAAACAGGGACGACCCCACCACCAGCCCCAGCCACGGGCTTTGCCACAGGAGGGCGAACACCCCCACCAGACCGCCGCACACCACCCCCACCATGGCCCCCACGCGCACTTCGCGCAAAAACACCCGGCGCACGTCGCCCAGCTCGATGCGGCCGGTGGCCAGACCGCGCACCACGATGGTGGCCGACTGGATGCCCAGGCTGCCGCCCAGGGCCATGCTCACCGGAATGAACGCGGTGAGCGCCAGCACCGTTTGCAGGGTGGCGGTAAACCGCATCATCACCCAGGCGCTGACCACTCCGCCCAGCACGTTCACCAGCAGCCATGGAATGCGCATGCGCGCCGCCTTCAGGCTGCCCACCGACAGGGTGTACTCGGCATCCACGCCGGTACCGGACATCTTCAGCATGTCCTCGGTGGCCTCTTCCCGGATCACGTCGATCACATCGTCCACGGTGATGATGCCCACCAGCCGGTCGTCCGGGTCCACCACCGGCACCGCCAGCAGGTTGTAACGGGCGGTGAGGCGGGCCACCTCCTCCTGGTCCGAGCCCACCGAAACACGGATCACCGGAGTGGTCATCACCCCCTCCACGGCCACATCCGGCGCCATGGTGATCAGTTCGCGCAGGGACAGCACCCCCTTGAGCGCCCCGGCCTCGTCCACCACGTAGATGTAGAACACCATTTCCGCCTCGGCCGCCCCCTGCAGCAGCTCGATGGCCTCCCCCACGGTGGTGGTCAGGGGGATGGACAGAAACGCCGGGGTCATGATGCCGCCGGCGGTCTCCTCTGGATAGCCCAGAAGTTCCACCACCTCGGAATCGGCCTTGTGCAGGGCGGCCACCACCTCCGCCGCAATATCCTGGGGCAGCATTCCCACCAGATCCGCCGCATCGTCGGAGGAAAGGGCGTGCAGGATATCCAGTTGCTCGGAGCGGGACATTTCGGTGAACACCGCCACCATGGAGTCCTGATCCAGCTCCGACAGGGCGTCGGCCCGGTCCTCCACATCCTGGATCAGGGCGATCACGATGCGTTTTTCGGACAGGTCGTCCAGGTGGCGCACCACCTTGGCCACCTCGGCCGGGTGCATTTTGTTCACCATCCGCCCCAGATTGCGCATGGCACCACGCTGCAACAGGCGGTGCAGCGCATCCAGAATCAGGGCATGGCGTTGGGAGAGTTCGTTGACCGACACGGCGTCCTCACGGTTTCCGGGGTCCTGGCCCCCGGCGGGGCGGCCGGGGCCGTCACAAGCCCGTCAGGATAGCCGATTCGCCGCCAATACGCGAAGCAGGGGCACCCGGCGGCGCCGGAGCGGGCTCACACGGTAAATCCCAGTTCCCGCAAAAATTCCGTATCCTTGCGCCAGCCGGGGCGCACCTTGATGTGCAGGCGCAGGTGCACCGTGCGCCCGATCACCTCCCCCATACGCAGGCGGGCAGCGGTGCCGATGGTGCGGATCATGCGTCCCCCCTTGCCCACCAGAATGCCCTTTTGCGAGTCCCGCTCCACGTAGATCACCGCCCACACATGGTCGGCCCCGTCCCTCGGGTCCTCTTCGGTGTATTTCTCCACCGCCACCGCCACGTGATGGGGCACCTCCTGGGCGCAGTGGGCAATCACCTGCTCGCGCACCAGTTCGCAGATCAGGTCGCGCAGGGTCTGGTCGGTCAGTTGCTCTTCCGGGTAATAGGGCGGCCCCTCCGGCAGGCGCGGCAACAGCAGCGGCAGCACCACCGATGCCGCCGTTTTGTCCAGGGCCGAAAACGCCTCCACGGCGGCAAAATCCCCCAGCGCCTCGTAGGCGGCGCGCCGCTCCGCCCGTTCCGCCTCCGGAACCGTGTCCCACTTGTTCAATCCCAGAATCACCTGTGCGCGGGACTTGGCGCACACCGTCACCACGTTGCGGTCCCCGTCACCGGGAGGGCGTCCGGCATCCACCATGAACACGATCAGGTCCGCATCTCGCATGGCCTCGCGGGCGGAGGCCACCATCGCCTCGTTGAGCCGGTTGTGGGGCTCGTGGATGCCCGGCGTGTCCAGAAACACGATCTGGCTGCCGGGCAGGGTAAGGATGCCGCGCAGGGTGCGGCGGGTGGTTTGCGGCATGGAGGTGGCCACCGCGATCTCCTCGCCCAGCAGCCGGTTGAGCAGGGTGGACTTGCCCACGTTGGGGCAGCCCGCCAGCGCCACAAAACCGGAACGGTGTGCCGGTGCACTCATACAGTCACTCCTCTGGGCAGGGACACCACAAAACAGGCGCCGCCGTCCGGATTATCGGCCAAACGGATAAAGCCCCCATGCTCCTCCACAATGCGAAAGGTAATCGCCAGCCCCAGCCCGGTGCCCCCCTGACGGCGGGAAAAATACGGCTGGAACACCTTGTCCTGATCGTCCCGCGGGATGCCCGGCCCGGTGTCGGCCACGCGCACCGCCACCCAGTCGTCGGACACCACCTCGCCGCTCACCCGGATGCGCCCCTCTCCACCCATGGCCTGCACCGCGTTCTCGAACAGGTTCGTGAACACCCGGCGCATCTGCTCCCCGTCCAGTTCCATGGGGCCCAGATCGGCGGGTTCCACCTCCAGTTTCACCGCCGGGTAGGCCTGCCGGTAGAGGGATGCCACCTCCCCCACCAGCGCCCAGATATCCGTGGGAGCCGGTTGCGGGCGCGGCATGCGCGCAAACTGGGAGAATTCGTCCACCAGGTTTTTTAACGCCGCCACCTCCCCCAGAATGGTGTCGGTGGTTTCGCGCACCACCGGGGGTGGCTCGACCCCCTCCCGCTCGAACCATTTCTGCACCCGCTGCACCGAAAGCTGGATCGGGGTTAGCGGATTTTTGATCTCGTGGGCCAGCCGCTGGGCCACCTCGCGCCAGGCGGCATCCTTTTGCACCCGGATCAGCTCGGTCAGGTCGTCGAATACCAGCACCATGCCCAGCGACCCTCCCTCCGGCCGCGACAGGCGGCGGGCGTTCACCTGCAGGGTGACCGGCCCCGCCTCGCGGGCGATGGTCACCTGCCGCTCGGGCAGTTGCGCGCCGGGCTCGCGCAGCAGGTCGGACATCTGCGCCATCACCTGGGGGGTCATGGGACCGAACGCCTCCCGGTAAGGGCGGCCCCGGACCTGTTCCGGGTCCAGCCCCAGAATTTCCGCAGCGGCGCGGTTGAACAGGCTCACCTTGCCCGCCGCGTCCAGGGCGATCACCCCGGTGGCGGCGTTTTCCAGAATCGCCTCCATGTAGGCGCGGCGGGATTCCAGTTCCCGGTTGGTGGTGGTCAGACGGCGATTGGTGCGGCCCAGTTCCGAGGTCATGGCGTTGAACGCGGACACCAGCTCGCCCACCTCGTCACGAGTCACCCGTGGCACCTGCACCGCCAGGTTGCCCGCCGCCACCTCGCGGGTGCCTTCCACCAGTTGCTGCAACGGATTGGTAATGCCCCGCGCAATGTAAAAACCGAACCAGGTGGCGGAAAACAGGATCAGCAGGGTGATGACCAGAAACGACAGCCGGTACCCCTCCTTGATGGGGTCCTTGAAGGCGGCCAACTGGGCGAAATTCTCATAATCGTCGGTGATGGTGGACAGACGTTTGATCTCTCGCTGGGGGATCAGCCGCTCCGCCACCAGCCACCCCCACTCCCCGACGGCCACCACGGCCTGCAACAGTTCCCCTTCGGCAGTGGGCAGGGCACGGGTGGCCTCCGCGGGCGGCCCGGTGCCCGACAGGTCCACAACCCCCGCCGTCACATGCTGCTCCCCGTTCGGACCGGAACGTACCGCCAGCCCGGAAAATCCCCACAGCAGGCGCCGTTCCTCCAGCCAGGCGGCGGCCGCCTCCGGGTGCTCCAGCAGCCAGTCTCCAGGCAGGGTGGAGGCCACCCGGCGGGCATCGGAGGCCGCCTTCAGGCGCATTTCCCGGTACCGGTCGCGGGCCACCTGGGCGGCCTCGCTCATGGCCTGCTCCACCTGGGGGGCGAACCAGCCGTCCACGCTGTTGGTGATCATCTCCGACGCCACCAGAAACAGCAGCACCGCCGGGATCAGGGTGAAGCCGACGAAGGCTGCCACCAGCCGGGTACGCAGGGAGTTGAGCCGCTGCCCCTCGAAGAACCACTTGACCAGATTGCGCGACAGCAGCAGCGCCACCACCACCGCCAGAATCAGGTTCATGTTGACCAGGGTCAACACCCACAGGTTGCCGCGCCCCTCGCCGCGCACCTGGGAAAGCACCAGCAGGGTGATGAGCATCAGCGCCAGCAGGGCGCCCACCGCCACCTTCAGTGCCTGGGGAATACGGCGTGTGTTTTCCGCTTGCGGCGGCTGCTCGGGGTGCATGGGGCTCAGCGGGAAACCGGCCCGGAGCGGGCCCAGGGGGTTTCATATTCCAGGCGGGGCACGAAAAAGAACACGTAGTCCAGATACAGGGGCAGCGCCGTGGCGCGCATTTCGGCCTTCACCGTGACATAGTGGGTATAGTCGGAACCGGTCTCTGGCAACGGCACCGCCACCCGGTCGAGAACGGACAGGGCCGCCACCGCCTCCGCGTAAGTGGTGGCCTCGTTTTCCGTGATCTCCCCGTCCGGCCCGGTACGGCGAATCTGATAGCGGCTGCGCAGGGTGTCGAACTTGACCGTATAGCGCACCGTGCGCGCCACCAGTTCCTCGTCGAACCAGCGGCGGTGACGGCGGCGCAGGGTGACGGTGTAAAACAGGTCCTGGGGCACGCCGCTGCGAATCTGGCGCACCACTTTTTTGGGGAATCCCCCTTCCAGACGGGCGGTCACGTGGGCCTCCCCATCGGCCACCCGCACCACCAGGTCGCGCACCTTTCCGTCCGCCGCCAGCGCCGGGGCCGCGACCAGCAGCACCCACACGGCCACCAGGGCGCTCACGGCGCCCCGTAGAATGCGCTTCAGGAGCGCCGCCAACCGCTCTCCTCCCGGGTACGCAAATCGGCCATCGCGCGCTCCATGGAGCGCTCCAGCGTCTCCCGGTAGATGCGCGGGTACACATCGGCCAGCGGCTGATCCCCGGTGGCCAGCCCGTTTACCAGATCACGCAGCTTGTAGTGACCGAAGCGGGTCAGCAACGAGTTGACCAGAACGAACGACTGGGCATAGGCCACATTCGCCTGCTCCTCGTCCAGCGCGAGGAAGGGCCAGCCCAGTTTTTCGAGGCTCAGGGGCACCGTCTCGCTATCCATGAGCAGGGAACGGGCCCACGCATAGGAAGGCTCGTCGGCCTCCAGGTTCATGGCCATCCCCTCGTGCAGCCAGGTGGGAATGGTGTCTCCGGCCATGCTGTGGAGGGCCGCATGCACGTATTCATGCGTGGCCACCCGGCGCAACTCGCCGGGGTCGGTGGCGCCGGACACCGGCAACCGCACCCGGCCGTCGAAAACTCCGCCGGACCAGGCCGGAGAGCGGGTCACGTCAAAAAAGGATTCGCGGGTATACAACACCGCCTCGATCGGCCGACCCGGATAGTAATGGAGAACCCCCCCCACATCGCGGCGGGCATCCTCCAGGGCGTCCAGAGTGGTGTGCGCCACCTGAGACGCCACCGGCCCCTCGAAGAACACCGAGAAATTGCGCGACACCTGGCTGCGCCACCGGTCGCGCACCTTCAGGTCGGCCCGCGCGCGGCGGATGCGCTCGTCCAGCCGGGAGTCGGGACGCAGGGTGCGCAGATGCTCCCAGGCATCCACCGCGGCCTGCAGATCGCCCACGGCCTCCATCACCTCGCCCATCACCAGCCATACATCGGGATTTTCCGGCTGCTCCACCGCCGCGTTGCGGATCGCATTGACCGCGTCCCGCAGGCGCTCGGCCTTCCACAGGGCCACCGCCAGCGGCACCAGCGCCCGACGATCGCCCGCATTCCGGGCCGCCTCAAGGGACGAGGCGGCCTCCGAAAAGCGTTCGCTTTCGAGCGCCGTGATCCCGCGGCTGTATGCTTCGCTCGCGGCCGCCGCATCCGCCGCGGCGCCCGTCGCCACAGCCTCCTGCCCGGTGACCCCGGCAATCACCATCCATTCTTCCTGGGGGGCCAGCACGCCCTGGGGGGACGATGCATCCCCAGCCGGTTCCGGAGCCGGAGCGACCGCGACGTCCCCCGTGTCCTTCGACCGGGGCGGCATCACCAGCCACAACCCGGCCAGCACCAGCACCACAATGATTCCCTCGCGCATCACCCCCTCCGTGGTTCAGGCGGGACTACTCCCACTCGATGGTGCCGGGGGGCTTGGACGAAATGTCGTAGCACACCCGGTTGATCCCCCGCACCTCGTTGATGATCCGGTTGGAGATATTGGCCAGCAGGTCGTACGGCAGGTGGACCCAGTCGGCGGTCATGCCGTCCACCGAGTTCACCGCGCGCAGCACCACGGCGTTTTCGTAGGTGCGCTCGTCACCCATCACCCCCACGCTTTTCACCGGCAGCAGCACGGCAAAGGACTGCCAGATGCTCTCGTACAGCCCGGCGGCCTTGACCTCCTCGAGCACGATGGCGTCCGCCTCCTGCAACAGGGCCACCCGTTCGGCGGTCACCTCGCCCAGAATGCGTATGCCCAGGCCGGGGCCGGGGAACGGCTGGCGGCTGATGATCTCGTGAGGCACGCCCAGTTCGCGGCCGATGGCGCGCACCTCGTCCTTGAACAGTTCGCGGAACGGCTCGATCAGGGAGAACTTCATGTCCTCCGGCAGGCCGCCCACGTTGTGGTGGGTCTTGATGGTGGCCGAGGGGCCCTTGAAGGAAATGCTCTCGATCACGTCCGGATACAGGGTGCCCTGCACCAGAAAATCCACATCGTCGCGCTTGGCGGCCTCAGCATCGAAAATGTCGATGAACACGTTGCCGATGATCTTGCGCTTCTGCTCCGGGTCGGTCACCCCGGCCAGCCGCTTCATGAACCGGTCGGCCTCGTCGGCGAACACCAGCTTCATGCCCATGTGGTCCCGGAAGGTGGCCACCACCTTTTCGGCTTCGCCCTTGCGCAGCAGGCCGTTGTTCACGAACACGCAGGTGAGTTGGTCGCCGATGGCCTTGTGCACCAGCACCGCCGCCACCGAGGAGTCCACCCCGCCGGACAGGGCGCAGATCACCTGGCTGGCGCCCACCTGCTCGCGGATGCGGGCGATTTCCGATTCCACGAAGTTGGACATGGTCCAGCTTGGCTTGCAGCCGGAGATGGTAAACGCGAAGTTCTCCAGCATGGTGGTGCCGTCCGGGGTGTGCACCACCTCCGGATGAAACTGCAACCCCCACACCCGGCGCTGCTCGTTCCAGAACGCGGCCACCGGGGCGTTGGCGGTGTGGGCGATGGGCACGAACCCTTCCGGCTGGCGGTCGATGCGGTCGCCGTGGCTCATCCACACGGTGCTGTGGCCGCCCAGGGTGTCGAACAGGCCGGCGGCGTGGTCGATGGTCAGTTCGGCGCGGCCGAATTCCCGATGGGTGGCCGCCGCCACGTGGCCGCCGAAGTGATCGGTAATGAGCTGCATGCCATAGCAGATGCCCAGCACCGGCACCCCCAGGTCAAACAGGCCGAAGTCCGGCTTGGGGGCGTCCTTGGCATACACGCTGGACGGTCCGCCGGACAGGATGATGCCCTTCGGCTGTTTGGATTTGATTTCGTCCAGAGTGGCGGTACACGGAAGGATTTCGGAGTAGACGTTGAACTCGCGGATGCGCCGGGCGATCAACTGGGTGTACTGGGACCCGAAATCGAGGATCAGGATGTTGTCTTCGTGTACGGCCATGAGGTGCTGCCAGTAAAAGGGGGGAATTTAACCAGGCATCACGCACCCGGCGGGTTGAGTACCAGTAAAGTGCCGCGCGGGATCACGACTCCCGCTGGTAGTTGGGGGCTTCCTTGGTCACGATCACGTCGTGCACGTGGGACTCGATAAGCCCGGAGTGGGTCAGGCGGATGAAGCGCCCGTTCTTTTGCAGTTCCGGAAGGGTTTTGCACCCCAGGTAGCCCATGCCGGAACGCAGGCCGCCCACCAGCTGGTAGAGTACGTCGCCCACGGTGCCCTTGTACGGCACGCGCCCCTCGATGCCCTCGGGCACCAGCTTGTTGGACTCGGTGCCCTCCTGGAAATAGCGGTCCTTGCTGCCCTTTTCCATGGCCCCCAGCGAGCCCATGCCCCGGTACGACTTGAAGCGGCGCCCCTGGAACAGGATCACCTCGCCCGGCGACTCGTCGGTGCCGGCGAAATAGGAGCCCATCATCACGCAGTCGGCGCCGCCCACGATGGCCTTGGTCACGTCGCCGGAATACTTGATGCCGCCGTCGCCGATCACCGGAATGCCCTTCTTGGCGCACGCCTTGGCCACGTTGGCGATGGCGGTCAGCTGCGGCATGCCGGCGCCGGACACCATGCGGGTGGTGCAGATGGAGCCGGGACCCACGCCCACCTTGACGCCGTCGGCACCGGCCTTGATCAGGTCCAGCGCGGCCTCGCCGGTGGCAATGTTGCCGCCGATCACCTGCAGATCCGGGAATGCGGCCTTCACCTCGCGCACCTGATTGAGCACGTGAATGGAATGGCCGTGGGCGGTGTCCACCACCACCACGTCCACCCCGGCGCGGAACAGGGCCTGCACCCGATCCATGGCGTCGGCCCCCACCCCCACCGCGGCGCCCACCCGCAGGCGGCCCTGGGAATCCTTGCTGGCATTGGGGAACTGGAGCTTCTTTTCCACATCCTTGATGGTGAACAGCCCTTGCAGGTTGCCGCTGTCGTCCACCACCGGTAGTTTTTCCACCCGGTGGCGGCGGAACAGGGCCTTGGCCTCGTCCGGGGTGGTGCCCAGGGGGGTGGTGACCAGCCCTTCATGGGTCATCACATCGCGCACCAAGCGGTCCATCTGCTCTTCAAACTGCAGGTCGCGGCGGGTGAGGATGCCCACCAGCCGTTCGCCCTCCACCACCGGGATGCCGGAGATGCTGTTGGCGGCCATCATGGCGATGGCCTCGCCGATGGGGCGGTCGGGGCCGACGGTGATTGGATCGACCACCATGCCGCCCTCCGACTTCTTGACCTTTTCCACCTCGCGGGCCTGCTGCGGAATGGGGCACGCCCGGTGGACGATGCCGATGCCGCCGTGCTGGGCCATGGCGATGGCCATTTCGGCCTCGGTGATGGTGTCCATGGCGGCGGACAGCACCGGGATGTTGAGGGTGATGTCGCGGGTGAGGCGGGCGGAGGTATTGACTTCGGCCGGAACCACCTCGGAGCGGGCCGGGATCAGCACCACGTCGTCAAAGGTCAATCCCGTTTCAAGAGACTCGTTCAACATGCCCAAACACCCGGCTAATAGGAAAAAATCGGTTTCCGGGTGGGTCCGGCGCCCATGCCGACCCCCCGGATATAAGTGCGGAACGGTACCACACCGGTCACGTTTCCGTCAAGAATGGCGGGGGTTTGCGGGCCGTGGGCGCAATCGCCCCCGGCCCGGTGCGCGCCTTGCGCCGGAAGAGGGCGGAACCGTATAGTCGGGCGCCTGAGCCGGGGTTCCCGGTCGTGCGAATTCGGGAGAAGTCGATGCACAGTGCGCTGATACCGGTGGTGGCCGTGTGGCTGGTTTCGTTTACCTGCTACCTGCTGGCGGGCTTTCTGATCTGGAAGCGCAGGATCGGGCGCACCCCGCACATCGTGCTGACCATCGCCGGGTTCATGGCCGATTTTATCGCCCTGTTCTTCCAGTTTCAGGCCCTGCACGCCATCGGCGCCAGCGACCCCTCCTTTGCGCCGGATGCGGACCTCAAGTCCCTGCACACGGTGTTTTTGAACCTGTCCATGGGCATGTACTGCGTGACCGCCATGTTCGGCTTCTTCAAGACCATGGGGTGGTACAAAATCAGCCGCTTCCACGTGCCGGTGGCGTTCTGTTTTCTGCTCACGCTGCTGGTGGCCAGGGTGTTGTTTTTGCGGATGGTGTAACGTGTCGCCCGCTTGGGCTCAACCACCGGAGCCCGCCGCGCGGGCTGCCTCCCACACCACCTCCGCCAGCGTGGGGTGCGGGAACACCGTTTCCCGCGCCTGCGCCATTGTCACCCCCGCCGCGATCAGCACATTGATCAAGCCGACCATCTCCGCCACCTCCGGCCCGGCCAGCAAGGCCCCGGTCAGCTTTCCGGTGGCGGATTCGGCAAACAGCCGCACCCCGCCGTCGGTGCGGTCGGTTACCACCGCGTAGCCGTTGGCGCGGAAAAAGGCTTCTCCCAGGATCAGGTCGTCGCCGGTCACCCGGCCCACCTGGGCCAGTTGCGGGTGGGTGTAAACACAGGCGGGAATCGCCAGCGGGTCCAGCGAGGCCGGAGACTTGCCCGCCATGCAGTCGGCAGCAATCTCCCCCTGGCGGCTGGCCCGGTGAGCCAGTTGCGGCGGACCGGTCACGTCGCCGATGGCCCACACGCCCGCCACGCCGGTTGCGCCGTGGCCGTCCACCTGGATAAAGCCGTTGGGCGTGGTCAGGCCAACGGTCTCCAGCCCCAATCCCTCCACATTGGCCTGCCGACCGATGGCCACCAGCACCGGCCCGTCCAATTCGGACGGATCGACGGCAACGCCGGTCTGCACGATCATGCCGCGTTTTTTAAAGGCGCGTTCCAGTTGCTTGGAAAGCCACGGGTCCATTTCGGGAACGAGGCGGTCCCGAGCTTCGATCAGCGTCACCCGGCTGCCGTAATTGGAAAACACTTCGGCGAACTCGCACCCCACCGCCCCCGCGCCGATGATGGCGATGGATTCCGGCGCGGCCTCCAGCACCACCGTGTGATCGCTGGAAAGCACGCGCACCCCGTCAAACGGCAACCCCGGCAGGGGGCGCGGGCGGGAGCCGGTGGCGATGACCACGTTCCGGCCACGGATCTCCGCCCCTCCCACATCCACCACGCCGGGACCCACAAGGCGCGCCCGCCCGTCCAGACGGGTGGCCCCCTTGAGCAGAAAATCGACCCCCTTTTGCAGCCGCCCGATGGCCGCCGCGTTCTGCCGCACCCGCTCCCCAAGCCCCCCCGCCTGCGGCGGGCCAAACAAAAAACCCTTGGTGGGGATGCAGCCCGCGTTCAGGCACACGCCGCCAGACGGGCCGTTGTCGGCCACCGCCACGGAAAGGCCGTTTTGCAGGGCCCGGTGGGCGCACATATAGCCACCGGGACCGGCGCCGATCACCAGCACGTCGAACGAATCAGCCACCGGCCACCTCGTTTAAAAAGCCACCCTCCACCACCAGCAGCGCCATGGCCGCGAAGCCTTCGGCATTGGGGTGGCATTCGTCGATGAACAGGTTCCCGTTGGGGGCCCCGTCCACGCTCAGGGCGCGTTGGAACGGGATCACGCGCAGGTGCCGGGTGCCCGCCAGGGACTGGATGAACTGGCGAAACGCCACCAGTTCCCGCTCCAGCTCCGGCACCCGGAACGGCGGCGGCATGCCGATCACCGGAAACGCGCCACTGGCGGCAATGACCTCCACCATGGCCCCCAGGTCGGCGCACATGTCCGGCACTCGCCGCCCCATGGCCACGTCGTTGGTGCCACCGGTGACGATCACCGCCCGCGGTTTGTGGACCAACAGGGCGGGCAGCCGCGCGCGCATACTGACCAGGGTATCGCCGTTGATGCCGAAATTGCCGATTTCCACCCCCAGCATGACCGCCACCCGCGCCACCCAACTGCGCTCCGGCCCTTCCGGCCAGCCCCAGGTGATGGAATCGCCCACGGCGACGATGGGTGCGCCACTGCTCATGGCCGCTACTGTACGGGGCGGAACCCGCGCCGTCAAAGCCTCCAACCACCAGCGGACACACCATGCCCGGCACGGCTTTTTTCGCACCGGTGTCACATTTCGGGATTCCCGTTCGTCTATCTACTGAAACGGCCCTTCCCGGCCCCATCAAGCAAGGCAACCCGAATGAAAGGAACACACAATGGACACCGCCGCGATCCAGACCCAATTACAGGAATTTTCCAAGGCCTACAAGTACGACACCGCCTATCTGGAGGAACTCCTCAACGCCTCCCCCGGAGCTTTCGGGGCGTTTTCTCCCGGCATGGAAATATGCAAATATCGCAAGGCCCTGCCGCTGGACGCCTACTTTGTAGCCTGCGTGGCCACCATGAAGGGTGAGGAGTGCGGCCCCTGCGGACAACTGAACCTGCGCATGGCCGTGGAGGCCGGGGTGGACCGCGAACTGCTGGCGCTGGTGATCAAAAAACCGAACCTGTTGCCCTCCCCCCTTCGCGACGTGCACGACCACGCCTTTGCCGTCACCCAGGGCCCGCTTCAGGACCCGGAGCGGGCGGAGCGGATCCGCAAGCACTACGGCGACGAGGCCTTTGCGGAGCTTGCGGTGTGCATCACCGGAAACCGGGTGTTCCCGACGCTTAAGCGGGCCTTGATGAAGGCGGACCATTGCGAGATATTGACCCTGGATTTCTGACATGAACACCGATTTTGAAAATATCCGCCAGCACCTGATCCGGCTGGCCTACCGCATGCTCGGGTCCGTGTCGGAGGCCGAGGATGTGGTGCAGGACGCCTGGCTGCGCTGGCAGTCCGCCGGGGAGCCGCACCTGGACTTCCCCCGCGCCTGGTTCACCAAAACCTGCACCCGCCTGTGCCTCGACCGGTTCAAATCGGCGCAACGTGCGCGCGAGGAATATTTCGGTGAGTGGCTGCCCGAGCCAATCCTGACCCACGCCCACGAACGCGACCGGCTGGACGAATCCCTTTCCATGGCGCTGCTGCTGACCGTTCAACGGCTGCGGCCCACGGAACGGGCGGCGTTCCTCCTGCACGACGTGTTCGGCTACACGTTCGACGAAGTGGCGGAGATTCTGGAACTGGAATCGGCCAACTGCCGGCAGTTGGCGGTCCGGGCCCGGCGGCACCTCAAGAGCGATGCACTGCGGTCGGAGACCGATCAGGTCACGGTGCAACGGCTTTCCGAGGCCTTTTTCCAGGCCATCCACGACGGCGACATGGACTCCCTGCAATCGGTGTTGACCGAAAACGTGGTCATGCGCACCGATGGTGGTGGAAAGGCCGCCGCGGCCAAGCACCCCCTCAAGGGCATTGCCGAGGTTACCCATTTTCTTTACAAGGTGTTTGTGGCCCCCACCCGGCCCCCTTCGGCAAGGCCCCGCTTTGTCTGGTTTAACGGTGCCCCCGGAGCGCTGCTGCTTCAGGACGGCCAGCCGGTTTCGGCGTTCCATTTCCAGGTCGTCGATGACCGGATCAACGCCATATTCGTCCAGCGAAATCCGGACAAGCTGATGGTTTTCAACGGGTTCAGGGAAGCTTCCACGAACGGCTCAAAAGTATCGTAATAGTTCAGCCACTGTTAAACTGCTGGGCATGCAACCACCCCAGAACAGCGCCGTCCATCGGGAACATACCCACCATCCGCGCGTGTTTGCGCTGCACCGCTACGTGTATGCGGTCCTGTCGCGCCGTTCCGGGGGAATCTCCATCGGGGTGAACCTGAACCCGGACAAGCGGTGCAATTTCGACTGCGTCTATTGCCAGGTGGACCGCACCGCCATGCCCCAGCCGGAAACCGTGCCCGCGCAGGCGGTGCTGGCGGAACTGGAGGTGATGCTGAAGGCCGCCGCCGACGGCTCCCTGTTCCGGTCACCGCGCTTTGCCGACCTGCCACCGGACCAGCAGGTAGTGAAGGATGTGGCCCTGTCCGGCGACGGCGAGCCCACCAGCGCCCCCGCCTTCCGCGAGGTGGCGGAAGGCGCCGTGTGGGCCGTCAAAAAGGCGGGGTTGAACCTGCCGGTGGTGCTGATCACCAACTGTGCCGGGCTGGACCGGGCGGAGGTGGCCGCCGGGGTGGACGCCCTGATGATCAGCGGCGGTGAGGTGTGGGCCAAGCTGGACGCGGGCAGCGAGGCGTTTTACGCCGCAGTGTGCGGCACCCGCGTGCCGTTTCCCAGAGTGCTGGCCAACATTGCCGCCACCGCCCGCCGCTACCCGGTGACGTTGCAGGTGTGCCGCTTCCGGCTGAACGGCGCTCTGCCGCCCCGGGACGACCTGGACGCATGGATCGCCCGCGCGGCGGACATCGCCCGCATCAGCGCAGTGGCCGCCATCCAGTTGTATACCGTGGCGCGCACTCCGTCGGAGGCCGCGGTCACCCCACTGACGGAAGCGGAACTGGAGGCCATCGCGGCGGACATCCGCGCCGGTCTGCCGTCCGTGCCGGTCACTGTTTACGCCTGATTAAACTACGGATTTTTCACGAATTGGCATCAGTTATGCACTCGTACTTCCGATAGGAAGACCGTCGGGTAGACCCGACAGGAAGACCATCGGGGCGACCCGAACAGGAAGTACAGGAGATGAATGCCATGACCATCACCAAGCAATACACCGGGACCCAGGTCATGCTGCCCAGCCTCTATCTGCTGGTGGGCACGCTGCTGATCTTTATCTGACCCGGGGCGCACCGCGCCCCCAACCCGTCCCACTCCGCCCCGTCACCGGAGGCCCGCGCCCGGCTGCGCCGGCACACCCGTTCCCGATCCCGCACAAATACGAACACGGCCATCGTCATTTTTATGGCAACAAGACAACAAAGTGTTGAATTTTTGTCGTTTCGTGTGATTTAACAGATTAAACCGCCCGGCCACGCGGACGTGGTATCCACCCGCTTTACGCGCTACAATGGGGCACCGTAATTTCCGAACGCACCCCGATGGCCGTAGCCCCCATGCACCACGCTCCATACGTCCACCTGCGCTGTCATACCGAATTCAGCCTGCTGGAGTGCGCCAACCGCATCGGCCCGCTGCTGGATCAGGCGGCGGAGTATCGTCTTCCGGCACTGGCCATTACCGATGCGGGCAACCTGTTTGGCGCGGTGCAGTTCTACCAGAAGGCGTTTCAGCGGGGCATCAAGCCGATCCTGGGCTGTCAGGTGTTCGTGGCGCCGGAAAACCGTCACACCCCCGGTCCGGAGCGCGGCCCCGGCCTGCCGGAAATCATCCTGCTGGCCAAAAACGACGCCGGCTGGGTCAACCTGATGACCCTCCTGTCCCGCGCCCACCTGGAATCGTGCTTTCGCCGTCCGCAGGTGGACCGGGCCCTGCTGGCGGAATACGCCGACGGGCTGATCTGCCTCACCGGCGGGCTGGACGGCCTGCTGCCGCGCCTGCTTGAGGCGGGCGATACCCCGGCCGCCGCCGACTGGCTGGCATGGCTGACCATCACCTATGGCGACGACAACGTGTTCGTGGAACTGTGCGAAAACCGGGTGCCGGAACGGCGCGCGGTGAATCTGGCCCTCATCGAGCTGGCCCACCGGACCCACGTGCCGCTGGTGGCCACCGCCGACAGCCGCTACCTGCGCCCCAAGGACGCCCGCGCCCACGATGCCCTGCTGTGCATCGGCAGCGGGGCCATCATGGACGAGGAAAACCGCCTGCGCCTGCCGCCGGGGGAGTTCCACTTCCGCTCCCCGGAGGACATGGCCGCCGACTTTGCCGACCTGCCGGACGCCTTGGAAAATACCGTGCGCATCGCCCAGCGGTGCAACGTGGACATGCGCTTCGACAAGGCGTACATGCCCCAGTTCCCCATCCCCGAGGGCAAAACCGATCAGGAATACCTGCGCGAGGTCACCCTCAAGGGGCTGCACGAGCGCTTCGACGAACTGGAAATCCCCGAGGCGGAACAGCCCGTCTATCTGGAGCGGGTGGAAACCGAGCTGTCGGTGATCAACCGCATGGGCTATCCGGGCTACTTCCTGATCGTGTGGGACATCATCCGTCAGGCGCGAGACATGGACATTCCGGTGGGGCCCGGGCGCGGCTCGGCGGCGGGAGCCCTGGTGGCCTTCGCCCTGCGCATCACTGACATCGACCCGCTGCCTTACAACCTGCTGTTCGAGCGCTTCCTGAACCCGGAACGCGTGTCCCTGCCGGATATCGACATGGACTTCTGCATGGATCACCGGGACAAGGTGATCGACTATGTCGCCAAAAAGTACGGCAGCGACCACGTGTGCCAGATCATCACCTTCGGCACCATGGGCGCCAAGGCGGTGCTGCGCGACGTGGCGCGGGTGCTGGATTTTTCGTTCATGGAGAGTGACCGCATCGCCAAGCTGGTGCCCAACGAACTGGGCATCACCCTGGACAAGGCCATCAAGGACGAGCCCAAGCTGCTGGAGATGTCCCAGCAGAACCCCCGCGTGCGCACCCTGCTGGAAATCGCCCGTTCGCTGGAAGGGCTGTCCCGCCACGCCTCCACCCACGCCGCCGGGGTGATCATTTCGGAAGACGCCCTCACCAACCACACGCCGCTCTACCTGGGACCCCACAACGAGGTCATCTCCCACTTCTACAAGGACGACGCCGAGGCGGTGGGGCTGGTGAAATTCGATTTCCTGGGCCTGAAAACCCTCACCGTGATCGACCACGCGGTGAAGGAAATCACCCGCACCACCGGCCACACCCCCAATCTGGCCAAGCTGGAACTGGACGAAAGGGCCACCTACGCCCTGCTCGGCAAGGGCGACACCACCGGCGTGTTCCAGCTCGAATCCTCCGGCATGCGCGACCTGATCGTTAAAATGCGCCCGGAATGCTTCGAGGATCTGGTCGCCCTGCTGGCCCTGTACCGGCCCGGCCCCATCGGCTCCGGCATGCTGGACGACTTCATCGCCCGCAAGAAGGGCACCACGCCCATCACCTACGACCTACCGCAACTGGAGCCGATCCTCAAGGAAACCTACGGGGTCATCGTCTACCAGGAGCAGGTGATGCGCATCGCCAGCGCGGTGGCGGGCTATTCCCTGGGAGAAGCGGACCTGCTGCGCCGCGCCATGGGCAAAAAGAAGGCCTCGGAGATGGAGAAGCAGAAAGCGCTCTTCATCAAGGGGGCCACCGAAAAGGGGTTCAACCCCGCCGTGGCCGAAAAAATCTTCGACCTGATGGCCTATTTCGCGGGCTACGGCTTCAACAAGAGCCACTCCGCCGCCTATGCGCTGATCAGCTTCCACACCGCCTGGCTGAAGACCCACCACCTGGTGCCGTTCATGGCCGCCCTGCTCACCAACGACATGAGCAACCCGGACAAGACCGCCAAGAACATCACCGAGGTGCGCGACCAGCAGATCCCGCTGCTGCCGCCGAACATCAACGTGAGCCAGATCCAGTTCATCTGCGAGGCGCCCCCCCAGGGGATGGACAACCCCAAACACCTGAGCCACGGCATCCGCTACGGCCTGGGGGCCATCAAGGGAGTGGGGGAAGCGGCGCTGGAGTCGATCATCGCCAAACGCGAGGCCGACGGCCCCTACAAGAGCCTGTTCGACCTGTGCCGCCGCATCGACCTGAACAAGGCCAACAAGCGGGTGCTGGAAGCACTGGTGGCCTCCGGCGCCTGTGACGCGTGGGGTCCGCGCGGGGTGCTGTACGCGGCCATCGCCGAGGCCATGGAGGACGGCCACCGGGTGCAGGACGAAGCCGCCTCGGGGCAGAGCTCCCTGTTCGGAGGCAGCGCCGAATCGCCACCTCCCGCCCTGCCCGACATGGAGGACTGGGACGAGCACGACATGCTGACGCGGGAGAAGGAGTCCCTCGGCTTCTACCTCAGCTCCCACCCCATGCGCCGCTATGCAGAGGACGCCCGCCGCCACGCCAACTGCACCCTGACCGGCCTGAAAACCCAGGCCCAGGGCCGCAACGTGCGGGTGGCCGGCACCCTGGCGGCGGTGCGCGGACGGCTGACCAAAAAGGGTGACCGCATGGCCTTCCTGAAGTTGGAGGACGAAACCGGCACCGCCGAGATCGTGGCCTTCCCGGAGGCATTTGCCGCCGCCGAGGCGTTGCTCACGCCGGACGCCCCATTGCTGGTTTCCGGCACCGTGGACGGCGCCGACGGCGGTTCCCCCACGGTGCGCGCCGAAAAGATCGAATGCCTGGTGCAGGTGCGCAAACAGGCGGTGCGCCGGGTGACCGTGCGCTTTTCCGCCACCGGCATGAGCCGCGCGGACTTGGGCCGCCTGCACTCGGTGCTGTCCGAACACCCGGGTCCCTGCGCCGTGCACCTGCGGGTCAACGTGCCGGGCCGGGCGGAGGCCACCGTGGCCGCCGGCGAGTCCCTGCGCGTGGCCGCCGACGATGCCTTGCTGCGCGAGGTGGAACGGCTGCTGGGCAAGGGTTCGGTTGTATTTGGCTGAATCGGCGATTATCGGGTATCGTGTAGGCCGGTTGGGAGCAATTGAGAGGGCGCGTTGCGACACTATCTGGATTTTGAAAAACCGCTGGCCGAACTGCACGAGCAGATCGACAAGCTGCATACCAGCGACGAAAACCGCGAGGGCAACCAGAAGGAACTCGACCGCCTGACCCGCAAGGTGCGCGAGATCGAGTCCGGCCTGTACGACTCCCTCACCCCCTGGCAGCAGACCCAGCTGGCCCGCCACCCGGAACGTCCGTCCATGCTGGAATACCTGGAATCGTTCGTGGAGGACTTCGTGCAACTGCACGGCGACCGCGCATTCCGGGACGATCCGGCCATCGTCGGCGGCATCGGCCGCATTGGTCACCGGGAATGCGTGTTCCTGGGCCACCAGAAGGGGCGCAACCTGAAGACCCGCGTAATCCGCAACTTCGGAATGGCCCACCCGGAGGGGTATCGCAAGGCCCTGCGCCTGATGCACTTTGCCGACCGCTTCCAGAAACCGCTGGTGTGCTTCATCGACACCCCCGGCGCCTATCCCGGTCTGGGTGCCGAGGAGCGTGGCCAGAGCGAGGCCATCGCCCGCAACCTCCTGGTGATGAGCCGCCTGAAGGTGCCCATCGTGGTGGTGGTGATCGGCGAGGGCGGCTCCGGCGGCGCGCTGGCGGTGGGCGTGGGCGACCGCATCCTGATGCTGGAACACTCCATCTATTCGGTCATCTCCCCCGAGGGGTGCGCGGCCATCCTGTGGAAGGACGGCGCCAAGGCCCCGCAGGCCGCCGAGGCCCTCAAGATCACCGCCACCGACCTGCTCAAGCTGGGCATCATCGACGAGATCCTGCCCGAGCCTCTGGGCGGCAGCCACCGGGACCGCACCCGCATGTCGCGCACCATCCGCGACGCCTTGGTGAAAAACCTGGAATCGCTGGAAAAGCTTTCACCGGACGAACGCGTCAACCAGCGCTACGAAAAATTCCGCCGCATGGGGTATGTGGAGGGCGGCTAGGACGCGGGGACGTACGCCAATGGACTCCCTTTCCGACGCCGACGCCCCCCACGGACACCTGTTCTACCGGGTAAACCGGAGCGAAATCGGCTTCCTGTCCGCCCTGTTCGAGAGCTATGAGGATTTCGGCGCGGTGCGCACCATCGATCCGGTGGCGGCCATCATCGAAATCCTCTACGCCCCCGACTTCTTCGACGAGGTGGTGGCGCTGATGGATTCCCTCGATATCCCCTCCCTGGCCCGCACCACCGAATCCCTGCCCGATGCCGACACCCTCTAGCCGCATGGTGTTCCGGGTGCTGCTGGCGGTGCTGCTCACCGGCTGGAGCGCCCCCGCCAGCGCCGACCACGGCTGTGGTTACGACCGCCCCCGGGAGTGTTCCATCCCCGCCGCCGCCGAAATCATCGCCCCCCATCAAGCCTTCGCCCGCCATGTGTTCCGCGATGCCTGCCGGGAGCACGACAACTGCTACCGGCACGGCTACGTCACCTATGGCGACACCCGGCTGGACTGCGACCAGGAATTTCTGCACGACATGATCCGCCACTGCGAAAACCCGGACACCATCACCATGGTGGTGAACCTGCCGGTGGGGGAAGGCATCGAAATCGATTGCCAGGGGTGGGCGCGGCAGATGTATTCGGCGGTGCGCAAGCTGGGCATGTTCGCCTTTCACGAGGGGGACGCGGATTATTGCGAATACCGGGGCCGGGGTCTGGGTACCCCCAACATGTTCCGCTACAGCGGCTGGCACGTGGGCGATTTCAACGGCGACGGCATGGACGACCTGATGCGCCAGTCCAGCGGCAAGGGCGGCGCCGACGTGCTGCTTTCCAACAGCCTGGAATTTCTGCCGCCGCAAACCTGGACCAGCGCCAAAAACCGGGGCCAGGGGTGGTATGTGGCCGATTTCGACGCGGACGGCCGCGACGACCTGTTCCGCCACGCGGGAAAGCACGGCGGCGTGGAGGTGCTCACCTCCAGCGGCAAGCGGTTTGAAAACCCCTCCCCGTGGACCGAAACCGGCGACCGGGGGCGGGGCTACATCGTGGGCGATTTCAATGGCGACCGGCGCGGCGACCTGCTTCGCTATGCCACCCCGGCGGGGGGCACCCAGGTGATGCTGGCGGGCGATTCCGGCCTGCTCCCCTATGCCACCTGGACCACCGCCGAGGACGGCGGCCTGGGCTTTTTCGTGGGCGATTTCAACGGCGACCACCGTGCCGACCTGTTCCGCTACATGGGCCCCAATCGGCAGGTGGTGGTGATGGTGTCCCGCGGCGACGACTTTTCCGCCCCCCGCATCTGGCAGAAAAAGCCGGGGGAACTCCACGGCTGGCTGCGGGTGGGCGACTTCAACGGTGACGGCAAGGACGACCTGCTAAAAGACGGCAGCCACGAAGGGGGCGCCTGGGTGATGCTGTCTCACGGCGGCGGCTTTGAAAAACCCCGCCGCTGGAGCACCCAGGGCCACGGCGGCCACGGCTGGTATACCGGCGACTTCAACGGCGACGGCAAAACCGACCTGCTCCGCTACCACGACGACACCGGCGGCGCCGACGTGCTGGCGTCCACCGGAAAGGCGTTTGCCGACCCGGTGGTGTGGACGATGGAGCCGGTGCATCCCTAGCTGCTGCGCGCACGGCAATAATTGCAGAGGAGGTGGGTGGAGAGCGTCGTGATTGGGGGTGGTTCGACAGGTTCTACAGGCAACAGCGCTAGATGTTAGCGCTGTCCCTGCCTCCGTAACAAACCCACACCTTGGACGATTCTCGATCCGCGTGCAAAATGAACGCGGTGCTGGTCTGTACTATGGGATATACCGTGGTGCGGATGCTGGAGGAAGGATGCCCGAGGGGGACGAGGCCCAGCTATTTGAAATATAGTACGATCATTCAACGATACATACGTCGCCGGTAAATACTGGTGGACGGCTTGGAAGTATGTAGACCTTCACGTTCGGCATGTGCTGGAACATAGCCGGGACAATCTTCCGATTTTGAACAAGGAATTATCTGCGGAAGGCGAACTGATTTCCTTGCTGGCTGATGAACTGATCGGCCTTATTGGATTGTGCGGCCCGGATGTGACCAATCTGCCCCCTCCCCAGTAACTATGGGAGCTTTGTGTGCCCCCTATCACCAGGATGCAACCTCACTCTCATGTCATTCCGGCGAAAATGGCCAGGCAATCCCCCCATACCAGCACCGATTGGTAATCGGTCGGAAACTATCGGCCTTTTAAACCGTTAACGCTCTAGTAATTTAGCCCGGCGCTCCGGTGCTGCACGCACAGATGTCAGCCGCACGGTGGTCTTCGATGGTGCGGGATTCCTTAGGCTATGGCATTCTCGCGCAGCCGGAAAATTCAGGGGCAGGACATTGTCCATCACCCTATCAACAAAGGCGTGCAAACCCGGTGATCCGGCCGGTCAGGTGCGGCTAGTCATCTCCGTTCGCACCCAACTAGCGAAGTAGCACGATTTCCCCACGCCCACGCCCTTCGGCAGACCCTCCCCATTAAATGGAAAAGGCGTGTAACCCATTGGTCTTGTGTAAACAGCCTCGGCCCCATGCGCCACAGGCACCACCGCCGCCAGATGCACCAGCCGGCGGTTTCCGGCCGCGCTGCCGTATGGCTCCGGACGGACCCGTGTCAGGCGGGGACACCGAGCAGGGCGTCACCGTCGTGGCCGGTAATGCGCACGGGAACGATCTCCCCCCCCCTGCCTTCGGCCTGGGGGGTGAGGCGGGCCAGATAGTTGTTGTGGGTGTGGCCGTGGGCATCTCCCTCCATCAGTACCCGGGTCACGGTGCCGATTTGCCGCGCTAGCCCCTCGGCACGCTTGGCGTCCGACAGGGCAATCAGCCGTTCGGAACGGGCCTTGCGCACCTCCGGCGGCACCGGATCCTCAAATTCCGCCGCCGGGGTGCCGGTGCGGGGGGAGTAGGGAAAGACATGCAGGTGGCTGAACGGGAGGGATTCAATAAATGAAAACCCTTCCTCGAACTCCGCATCGGACTCGCCGGGAAAACCGGTGAGCACGTCGGTGGACAGGTACAGATCCGGCTTGGCAGCCAGGATCCGCTCCACCTGGGTGCGGTAGAATTCCGGCGTGCACGGGCGGCGCATGCGGCGCAGCACGCTGGCCGAGCCGGATTGCAGCGGCAGGTGCAGCGACGGTAGCAGGCGCGGCTCCGAAGCGAACAGGGCCACAAATCGCTCCGACAGCCCCCACGGCTCCAGGGAGCCGAAGCGGATGCGCGGCATGGCGGTCTGGTCGAGCACCGCTTCCAGTAGACCGGCGAAATCCGTGGGCGCCGGCAGATCGGTGCCGTAGCCGCCCAGGTGGATGCCGGCCAGCACCGCCTCCCGGTATCCGGCCCGCTCGGCGGCGCGGATGGTGGCCACCACCCCGTCCACCGGCATGGAGCGGGAACGGCCCCGCGCAGTGGGGATGATGCAGAACGCGCACGCCACGTCGCACCCCTCCTGCACCTTCAGGAACAGGCGGGTATCGCCGCCGGGGTCGGGCGGCAGGGCGTCGGCGCCATAGATGAAGTCGCGCCCCCAGCTGCGGTCGGGGCCGTGCCCCGCGGCGTCCGCATCCACCGGCTGCCCTATGGCATGGACGGCGATGCGGGCCACCAATTCGGCCTTGTCGCGGTTGGGGATCACCAGGTCGATTTCGGGGATCGCCGCCAGCGCCTCGGGGCCCACCTCAGCGTAGCAGCCGGTCACCGCCACGGTGGCGCCGGGAGTCTTGCGCTTGGCCCGTCGGGCCAGACGGCGGGCCTCGGCGTCGGCCTGGTGGGTCACGGTACAGGTGTTGAGCACGTACAGGTCATACGGCTCCCCCGGCGCGGCAAGGGTGCAGCCCCGGGCCAGGAACTCGGCGCGCAACTGGGCGGCGTCGAAGCGGTTCACCCGGCAGCCCATGCTGTGCAGGAACACGGCGCGCCCAGACAGCGGCTGGCCGGGGGCATCGGCCAGCCGCGGCTCCGACCGGGAGGTGGAAATCATCTGCAACGGATTGGACATGGAGCAGGGATTTTACCAGCACGGCCCCGGTTGGTGGCAGGTTCACTCCATCCGCTGGTTGCCCGGCGGCGGGAACCGGGTGCAAAATGCGCCATGAACCCTTGCGACAGGTAACCGATGATTGCCCCCGATGCACTGACTGAAATGATCCAGGCCGAACTGGCCGACGCCCAGGTGAAAATCGTCGACCGCACCGGCACCATGGACCACTACACGGTGCATGTGGTGTCGGAAGCCTTTGCCGATAAAAACCCGCTGGACCGGCGGCGGCTCATGCACAAGGTGCTGCACGCCCCGCTGGCCGACGGCCGCATTCACGCCATGGATCTGAAAACCCAAACCCCCGCCGAGGCGGCCGCGGGCTGACCCCGCACGCCCGGACCATAAGGAGACCCTCCGTGTCCAACCCGATCGAAGACGAAATCAGGAACGAGATCACCACCCACAAGATCGTGATCTACGGCAAGGGCACCCGGCAGATGCCCATGTGCGGATACACCATTGAAACAATTCAGTTTTTTGAAAAATACGGGTATCCGTTCGAGGTCATCAACGCACTGGAGAATCCGGCCAAGCGCCAGAAGCTGTCGGAGATGACCGACTGGCCGACCCTGCCCAAGGTGTTCATCGGCGGCGAGTTCTATGCCGACACCGACGTGCTGGACGAGATGGAATCCAAGGGTGAGGTAAAGCCCCTGCTGGAGAAGGTGTTCGGCGGCCCGCCCGCCGTGGCCTGATCCGCTCAGACCTTGCAGGAAGGCCCCGCGCGCTTCAGCGCCTCGCCGATGACGGTCAGTTCGTCCTCGGTGAGGGCCTCCTGCACGGCGTTGAACCACTCCCGCTCCTCCCACCGCACATGGGCGGTAATGGCGGTGCTCCACGCCTTCAGCCGCTCCCACACGTCCCCCTCCCCGTCCGTGAGCGCCGCCGCCAGGGTGCGGATTTCCGCGTGCTGACGCATCAGTTCCACCACCAGGGGATGATCCACGCCCACATGGGCCACAAAAGGGGGCAGCAGGTGCTGTTCCTCGGCCTCGAAGTGCTGCACCAGTTCACCGTCGAAAAACGCGGCCAGGTGGCGCGCCAAGGATTCCGGCTCCTGCGGCTGCACACCGTCCACCGCCAGCACCACCTCGCGGGCGCGGAACAGGGCCACATGGTGATCGTGGGACAGGGGAACCAGGCGCGGATCGCGCCGGACAGGTGCGGTCATGGGGGGGCCTCCAATAGGGGAACCGGTCATCACGTTTCCGGTCCATGGTACTCCCGCACCGCCCGGTACGCAGCCCTGCGCCGCTGCCGCAAGCCTGTAAGCAATGCACGGCACACCCCCCCTCTTTTATCATCACCTTTCAGTGAAGACGACACGCTCCCACACCGATATAGTTAGGTTGACAGGAGTTTCAACTGGGGCTAGGTTGCCCCTGTTTGCGGTTGTCACCCGCGACGGTGCGCTACGGAAGGCACGCCGCCGCCCACATTCGAAGCCGCCGGGGAACGATCCGGCGGCGCAAGGGAGATGAGGACATGGACCGTCCCTGGTTTGCCCGCTACGCCCCCGGCACCCCGCACACCATCGACGTGCCGGACAAGGCGCTTACCGAATTTCTGACCGAATCGGCCCAACGGGCTCCGTCCCGGGTGGCGCTGCGCTTCATCGGCAACCCGATTACCTTTGCCGAACTGGACGCAATGACCAACCGCTTCGCCAATGCCCTGGACAAGCTGGGCATCCGCGCGGGGGACCGGGTGGCGGTGATGCTGCCCAACGTGCCGCAGGCGGTGATCGCCTATTACGGTGCGCTCAAGGCCGGGGCCGTGGTGGTGCAGACCAACCCCCTGTACATGACCGAGGAACTGGACTATCAGGCCAGGGATTCCGGCGCCAAGGTGCTGGTCACCCTGGACATCTTCCGCAACAAGGTGGACCCCATGTTCAAGGGCTCCCCCTTGAAGCACGTGATCTACTGCGGGGTGCGCGACTACCTGCCGACCTTGATTAAATTCCTGTATCCGATCAAGGCCAAAAAAGAGGGCATGTGGAATCCGTTCGACAAGATTCCCCCCAACCACGAATTTGTAAAGCTGCTGGAAAGCGCCCCGTCCACCCGTCCCAAGTCCAACCCGGGAGCCGATGACGTGGCCCTGCTGCAATACACCGGCGGCACCACCGGCACGCCGAAGGGGGTGATCCTCACCCACCGCAACCTGGTGGCCAACACCATGCAGTGCCAGGCATGGCTGCCCAAGGTGGAGCCGGGCAAGGACAAATTCCTGGGAGTGATTCCCTACTTCCACGTGTACGGCATGACCACCTGCCAGAATTTGGCGATCATGGTCGGCTGCGAGCAGATCCTGCTGCCCAAATTCGCCACCGAGGACGTGTTGAAGGCGATCCAGAAATTCAAACCCACCCTGTTCCCCGGCATTCAGGCCATGTATCTGGCGCTGGGAAATTTTCCGAACGTGAAAAAGTACGATCTGTCGTCCATCCGCGCCTGCATCAGCGGTGCCGGGGCGTTGCAGCAGGACGTGCAGGAGCGCTTCGAGTCGCTCACCGGCGCCACCGTGGTGGAAGGGTACGGCCTGTCCGAGGCGGCCCCGGTCACCCACGCCAATCCCATGGAGGGGGAGCGGGTGCAGGGGGCCATCGGCCTGCCGGTGCCGTCCACCGACGCCCGCATCTGCGATCCGGAAACCGGCAAGGTACTACCCCAGGGCGAGGTGGGCGAGTTGCTGGTAAAGGGCCCCCAGGTGATGCAAGGCTACTGGAACCGCGCCGAGGAAACGCTGGACACCATCAAGGACGGCTGGCTGCGCACCGGCGACATGGCGCGCATGGATGAAAACGGCTTTTTCTATCTGGTTGACCGCAAGAAGGACATGATCAAGACCGGCGGCGAAAACGTCTATCCGCGCGACGTGGAGGAGGTTCTGTTCCGCCACCCGAAGGTCAAGGAAGCGGTGGTGGCCGGTCTGCCGGACGACTTCCTGGGCGAAAAGATCAAGGCCTATGTGGTGCCCGCCGATGGGGAGCAGCCCACCTCGGAGGAGATTATCGACTTCTGCGGCAAGCATCTGGCCCGCTTCAAGGTGCCGAAGGAGATCGAGTTCCGTGCCGAACTGCCCAAAACCATCGTCGGAAAAGTGCTGCGCCGGGTGCTGCTGGAGGAGGAGCGGCAAAAGGCCGCCGTCAAATGACCCCGGGGTGGCCCCATGCGTGACTCCTCCGGTATCATGGGGGGCTTGGCGGTAGCCCCTATGGTCCATATCAAGAATTCAGAAGAAATCGAGCGCATGCGCGCCACCTGCAAACTTGCGGGACAGGTGCTGGAGATGATCGCCCCCCACGTGCAGCCGGGGGTAAGCACCGACCGGTTGAATTCCCTGTGCCACGAGTACATCTGCGACCACGGGGCCATTCCGTCACCGCTCAACTACTACGGTTTTCCCAAGAGCATCTGCACCAGCGTCAACGAGGTGGTGTGCCACGGCATCCCCGGCAAGCAGGTGCTCCGGGAAGGCGATATCGTCAACGTGGACATCACCACCAAGCTGGACGGCTACCACGGCGACACCTCGCGCACCTTCCGCGTGGGCGAGGTGAGCGAACGCTCCGACAAGATCGCACGGGTGGCCCATGAGGCCCTGGTGCGTGGCATCGCGGCGGTAAAACCGGGCGCCACCCTGGGCGACATCGGCCACGCGGTGCAGAGCTATGCCGAAAGCGAGGGGTGCTCGGTGGTGCGCGAATACTGCGGCCACGGCATCGGCCGCGAATTTCACGAAGAGCCGCAGGTGCTGCACTACGGCAAACCGGGGCGCGGCTTCCGCCTGCGTCCGGGCATGACCTTCACCATCGAGCCGATGATCAACCTGGGCAAGCCGGACATCCGCCTGCTTAAGGACAACTGGACCGTGGTCACCCGCGACGGTTCCCTGTCCGGCCAGTATGAGCACACCCTGCTGATTACCGACCACGGCTGTGAAATCCTCACCAGCCTGGACGGCACGGTGTGAGTGGGACCCTGGCGGAAGCCGCGCCCTTCTGGCAGTGGCCCGCACCGCTCCTGACCGGCACCCTCCAGCGCCGCTACAAACGCTTCCTGGCCGACGTCACCCTGGCCGACGGCACCACCGTCACCGCCCACAGCGCCAATACCGGCAGCATGAAAGGGTGTTCCGACCCCGGCAGCCTGGTGCTGCTGTCCGAATCCGACAACCCCACGCGCAAGTTGCGCTACACCTGGGAGGCCGTCCAATGCGCCGGCACCTGGGTGGGCATTCACACCGGCCGCGCCAACGGCATTGTGGAGGCCGCCATCCGCGCCGGGGCCATCCCGCAACTGGCAGATCACGGAGCCATCCGCCGCGAGGTGAAGTACGGCGAACGCTCACGGGTGGATCTGCTGCTGGAACCGGCACAGGGCACTCCCATCTACGTGGAAGTCAAAAACACCACCCTGGCCGAACACGGCACCGGCCGCTTTCCCGACTCGGTCACCGAGCGCGGCACGCGCCATATGCGCGAGTTGGCGGGCATGGTGGCGCAGGGAGCACGCGCGGCGGTGGTGTTTCTGGTGCACCGGGGCGACTGCCACCGCTTCGCCCCAGCGGACCAAATTGATCCGGCCTATGGTGAGGCGTTGCGCGCCGCCGCGTCGGACGGGGTGATGGTGCTGCCGCTGGGGGTTACCGTAACCCCGCACGGGGTGGCCGCGCGCGGCGTGCTGCCGGTGGACCTATGAGCGGCCTGGAGCGGCTTAAGGCCGCCCTTTCCGCCGCCGCCGGGCTGCCGGTGGAGGTAATCCTGACCCGCAACCGGCGCCGTTGGGTGTCGGTGCGCCGGGAGCCGCGAGCCATCCGGGTACGCGCCCACGAAGCGTTGTCCGCGGCCCCGGCGGAGGTGCTTGCGGCCCTGGCCCGCTTTGTGACCGAAGGGTGCCGCAAGAGCGGCCGACGGGTGCGCGACCACCTTTCCCGCCACCTGCCCGCCGCCACCGCCGCCATCCGCCCGGTTCCTCTGCGCCCACGCGGACAGCACCACGATCTGACCACATTACTGGCTCAGGCGGCGCACCACCTGCCGGGCACGATGGACCTGCCCCCGGTCACGTGGGGGCCGCGCCGCAAACCCGGCCTGTCGCAGGTGCGACTGGGCAGCTACGACCCCAAACGCCGCCTGATCCGCGTCAATCCGGTGCTGGATCAGGCCTCGGTGCCGGATTACGTGATCCGCCATGTGCTGTATCATGAACTGATCCACCACCTGCTGGCCGCCAGCCCGCTTCCCGGCGAGGCCCACCACGGCGCCCGTTTCCGTACCCTTGAAAGCCGCTGTCCGGACCGCCGGGCTACCCGCGACTGGCAGCGCAGGGAACTGAGCGGCCTGCTGAAACGGGCCCATCAGACCCGCTAAGTCGAACCGAATCCCCCACATCTCCCCACCGATACCGGAGAATGCCCGGTAAAAACAGATGGTTAAATACAACCCATCTAGCATTAGATACCCTTGATGCACCCCTCACGCACAATTTTCTCCATTTTTGATCCGTTCCAAAAAATTCGCGCAATGCCTTCAAAAAAGGCCAAACCTCCCTTGACACCCCCTATTGCGAACGGTAGGCTTCGATCTTTGAGTGGGGAATGGTGGGGAATTTTGGAGAGGACTGGGGCCAATTGTTTCTCGGCAGGGAATCCAACCGCATGGACGCCAAGGGGCGGCTCGCCATACCGGCCAAGTTCCGGGAGGTGGTCGGCCAGGGGGCACGGCTGGTCGTTACCCGCAAGGTGCTCGACCCGTGCCTGGAGGTCTATTCCGAGGAACGCTGGAAGGCCTTTATGGATCAGCTCCAGGCCCTGTCCCAGGTGAAGCCGGAAGCACGCCAGTACCGGCGGCTGATCTACTCCGGCGCCGAGGTGTGCAGCCTGGACCGGCAGGGGCGCATCCTGATTCCCGCCCATCTGAGGGATTACGCCGCACTGGGCCGCGAAGCGGTGCTGGTGGGCAACGGCGACACGTTCGAAATCTGGGACGAGTCGCGCTGGCAGGAAGAGATGGCACGGGTCACGGACCCGACCGGCCTCGCCGACGCCCTGGCCGACCTGGGGTTGTAGGAGGGCATCCATTGGAGCGTTCATGGCCGCAAGCGGAAACACATCCGGAGTTACCGGCGACGCGTACCACCTTCCGGTGCTCGCGGACGGCGTGCGCCGCGTGCTGGCGGAGTCCCCTGAACGGCTGGAGCGACTGATCGATATGACACTGGGTGGAGGAGGACACGCGGCCATGCTGCTGGAGGCGGCCCCCCATGCGCGTCTGCTCGGGCTGGACCGGGACCCGGCCGCCCTGCGTGCCGCATCCGCCCGGCTGGAGCCGTTTGGCGACCGCTTCGTGGCGGCACGCTCCACCTTCGATCAGGTGGCCGAAGTGGCCCGCGCACACGGGTTTGAACATGCCAACGGCATCCTGATGGACGTGGGGGTTTCGTCCCGGCAACTGGACGATGCGGCGCGAGGCTTCTCCTTCCGCCACGACGGTCCGCTGGACATGCGCATGGACCCGGATGGCCCCACCACCGCCGCCGACCTGGTAAACACCCTGGACGAGACGGAACTGACGCGCATTTTTCGCGAATATGGCGAAGAACGCCACGCGGCGCGTATCGCTCGCGCCATCTGCCAGGATCGGGTGGAGTCATCGTTCACCACCACCCTGGCACTGGCCTCGCTGGTGGAACGGGTGATCCCGCGCCGCATGCAAGGGGCGGACGCCGGGCGCATTCATCCGGCCACGCGCATCTTTCAGGCCCTGCGCATCGCGGTGAACGACGAGTTGGGCATGCTGGAACGCGGGCTTTCCGCCGCCTTCAACCTGCTGCCCCCCGGCGGGCGGCTGGCGGTGATCAGCTTTCATTCCCTGGAAGACCGGCTGGTGAAGACGCAGATGGCCGACTGGACCAGCGGCTGTATCTGCCCGCGTGAATTTCCCGAGTGCCGTTGCGGCCGATTGCCGATGGCCAAACGCGTGACCCGCAAGCCGGTTGTCGCCACCGCCGAGGAGGCGGCCGCCAACCCCCGTTCCCGTTCCGCGCGCCTGCGTGCCGTGGAGCGCCTGGACATCACCGCTGGAGGTGACCGGTGATGTCCCTTTTTTCAGACCTTGGAAGCCCCATGCGGCCGGACTGTCTATCCGCCGGTGCCTTTGGCGCCGGCGCCGCACAGTATCGAACCCGCCAGGAAATAACCCACCCACCCGCAGCATCCGCTGCGAATCTTCTGCCAGAACCCCATCCCAATGGTCCTGGCCGCGGGGGCTTTCGATGATTTTCACCTTTGCAGGTCTGGGGCGCACCGCCCTGTTCCGGGCTCTGGTGGTGGCCGTGTTGGTGGTCGGCGCCACCTTTGTCTACCTGTGGCAGCACATGGTGATGGTCGACCTGGGATACCGGGTGGAAAAGGCCCGCACCGAGCTGGCCGAATTGCAGCACCGGCATTCGGAACTGCAACTGGAATCCGCCAGCCTGTCGGAACTGGCGCGCATCGAGCGCATTGCCCGCGATGAGCTCGGCATGGTGGCCCCGGAACCGCTGCAACTGGTGCGGGTGGTATTTGCCGCCCCGCCCGCAGAACCTTCCGCCGACCGGCCCCAATCCATGGTGCTGGCCCGCGCGGACATCCGGTAGGCGGAGGCGTCCATGACCGCTCCCCGCAAAGGTTCCCTGTTTCGACGGGCACCGCGCCCACGGGTATCGAACCCCGGCCCCCTGGGCGGCCGCACCGCCCTGCTGGGGGTGTGCGTGGCCGCCGCGTTTGCGGTCGTTCTGGTGCAATTGACCCGTTTGCAGGTGGTCCAGGCGGGAGGGCTTTCCGCCCGCGCCGAACGGCAACACCACAAGACCATTCGCCTGTCCGGCGAGCGGGGCACCATTACCGACCGCAACGGCCGCATTCTGGCCAAAAACATGGACGTTCCGTCCATCACCGCCGACCCGGCCTCGGTGGAAAACCCCCGCGCTACGGCCCGCAAGCTGGCCCGTTTGCTGCCAGTTTCCGACCGCTCGCTGGAAAAGCGACTCAAGGGCAACCGCCACTTCGCCTGGATTCAGCGGCACGCCGACCCGGCTGCGGCGGAGCGTGTCATGGCCCTGAACCTGCCCGGCATCCATCAGGTGCCCGAGAGCCGCCGTTTTTACCCCAAGGGCAAGCTGCTGGGGCATATTCTGGGCTTCGCCGGATCCGACAATCAGGGCTTGTCCGGTATTGAACGGGCCTACGATTCCCAACTCAAAGGGGGTGAAGTCCGCCTGGTAATGCAGCGCGACGCCCTGGGTCGCACCGTGGTGCCCACCGGCACCAACTACCGCCGTCCGGACCACGGCGCCGACCTGACCCTGACCATCGACGAGGTGATCCAGCACCACGTGGAGCGGGAACTGGACCGGTTGATGGAGGAATCCCAGCCCACCTCCGCCTCGGTCATCGTGATGGACCCGGATACCGGCGAGATTCTGGCCATGGCGGTACGTCCGGAGTTCGATCCGAACCGGGCCGGGCGCTATCAGGCTGACGACTTCCGCAACCGCATCCTCACCGACCCGTATGAGCCGGGGTCCACCATGAAGGTGTTCATGGCGGCCACCGCCCTGGACGCGGGGGTGGTCACCCTGGACGAGTTGATCGACTGCGAGGGGGGCTACCTGCCCCTGCGCGGCGGAGCCATGCGCGACACCCACCCCTACGACGAAATCACCTTCGCTGAGGTGCTGGCCAAATCCAGCAACATCGGCAGCACCAAGGTGGCCATGCGGCTGGGACCGGATGCCCTGTACGCAGGCTATCGCCGCTTTGGATTCGGTCAGCGCACCGGCATCGAGCTGGGGGGCGAATCGGGGGGCGTGCTGCCCTCCCCGGACCGCTGGTCGGTGCGTTCCCTGCCCTCCATCGCCATCGGCCAGGAACTGTCCGCCACTCCGTTGCAAATTATCACCGCCGCCTCAGCCGTGGCCAACGGCGGGCGCCTGATGCGGCCCTATCTGGTAAAAGCGGTGGAAAAGGACGGGGAAACCATAACCGTGCAACCGATCATGGTGCGCCGGGTCATGTCCGAAGAGGCCGCGGCCAAACTGCGCGATGCGCTGGTGGCGGTCACCGAAGCGGACGGAACCGCCCCCAAAGCGGCTCTCCCCGGCTATCGGGTGGCGGGCAAAACCGGCACCGCACAAAAGGCACGCAGCGAAGGGCGCGGCTATGCCAAAGGCAAGTACGTGGCTTCGTTTCTGGGCATGGTGCCCGCCGACAACCCGCGGCTGGTCATGCTGGTGGTGGTGGATGAGCCGGAAGGGCGGTATTATGGCGGCACCGTGGCCGCGCCTGTTTTCCGGGCGGTGGCGGGACCGGCGCTGCACTATCTGGGGATCCACCCCCGCACGGATCGCACGGTAGTGGTGGCGGGGGAACCGGGAATGGCGGTACCAGCCGCAACGGCGGAGAGGGCAAACGGATGACGCTGGCGACCCTGCTGGAGCAGGCGGGAATCGCCTCTGTGGACGCCGCAACCGGCGCCCTGGAGGTGAACGGCGTGGTGTACGATTCCCGCGCCGTCCGCCCCGGCGACCTGTTCGTGGCGGTATCCGGCTTCACCGTGGACGGCCACGACTATGTAAACGCGGCCGCCCGAAACGGCGCCGTGTGCGCGGTGGTCACCCGCCGCCTGAACGACGTTTCGATCCCGCAGATTCTGGTGACCGACGCCCGCTCCGCATTGGCCGATCTGGCCGTTGCCCTGCACGCGGACCCCACTGTCGCATTGACCCTGGTGGGCATTACCGGCACCAACGGAAAAACCACCACCAGCTATCTGGTGGAGTCCATTCTGGACGCCGCCGGGCACGTGACCGGACTGTCCGGCACCGTGGAAACCCGGTTGGCGGGCACCCCACTGGACCTGCCTGGCGATGCGTCCCACCGCACCACACCCGAGTCGTCCGATCTGCAGGCCCTGTTCGCCCGCATGGTGCGCGAGGGGGCCACCGCCTGCGTGATGGAGGTGTCGTCTCATGCCCTGAGCCTGAACCGGGTGCGCGGCTGCCGCTTCGACGTAGGGGTGTTCTGCAACCTGACCCCGGACCACCTGGATTTTCATCCCACCATGGATGACTATTTTGCCGCCAAGGCCCAACTGTTCGCCGACCTGCCACCGGGCCGTGCGGTAATCAATGTAGACGACCCATGGGGCCGCAAACTGGCTGCTTCCCTCTCCCGCCCAGTCACCTTCGGACTCGGCCACGGGGCCCTGGTGACCCCGCTAAACCTGGAGTGGAACCGCTCCGGCATCCGCTTCGCCTTGCAACTGGACGGCAAGCGGGTGGCCATCGAGTCCCCGCTGGTAGGGCTGCACAATGTTTCCAACCTGCTGGCCGCCGCCGCCACCGGCCACGCCCTGGGGCTGTCCCCGGAGGCCATCGGCGACGGACTGGCCGCCGCCCGCGCGGTGCCGGGGCGGCTGGAGCCGGTGGAGGCCGGACAGCCATTCACCGTGTTGGTGGATTACGCCCACACCGCCGATGCCCTGGAGCGGCTGCTGGAGGCCATGCGCCCGCTGGTGGCCGACCGGCCGAAAGCCCTCACAACCGAAGGGGGGCGCGCCGTGCCGCCAACGGTCACCGGCGGCCGGGTGTTGGTGGTATGCGGTGCCGGGGGCGACCGGGACCGCAGCAAACGGCAACCCATGGGCGCCGCCGCCGCCAAAGGGGCCGACATGATCTTCATCACAGCCGACAACCCGCGTTCAGAAGATCCGGCGGCCATCTGCGCCGAAATGGAAAAGGGTGCCCGCGCCGCAGCCCCGGACACTCCCTGCACCGTGATCGTGGACCGGGAGGAGGCAATCCGCGCCGCGCTGAGCGAAGCCAGCGAGGGGGATCTGGTGCTGATCGCGGGCAAGGGGCATGAAACCGAGCAGATCATCGGCAACCGGACACTCCCGTTTGACGACCGAGAGGTGGCGCGCCGGGTGCTGGCCGAACGGTTTGGGAGCAACGCCTGATGTTTACGGCGGTGGAAGCGGCGACCATGTGCGGCGGAACCCTCATCGCGGGCGACCCGCAGACCCGCGTACCGGATACGGCGGAGGTCGGCATCGACTCCCGCACCATTACCCCGGGCGGTCTGTTCGTGGCGGTGCCGGGCACCCGCGACGGCCACGAATTCATCGCCGACGCGGTGGCTGCCGGAGCCGCCGTGGTGATGGTTTCCAAACCGGAGGCCGCGGCACGGGCCGGATCGGCTGCGGTAATTCTGGTCGACGATACCGTTACCGGCCTGCAGAATCTGGCGCGCGCTTGGCGCCAGCGGTTTTCGATTCCGGTGGCGGCCATCACCGGCAGTTGCGGAAAGACCACCACCAAGGAAATGGCACGCGCGGTTCTGGCGCGTACCGGAACCCCCCTCGCCACCACCGGCAACCTGAACAATCACCTGGGGCTGCCGCTCACACTTTTGAAGCTGCGCGCGGCCCACACGGGGGCAGTGGTGGAGATGGGGATCAATCACGCGGGAGAGATGGACCTGCTTACCGGCATCGCGCTGCCGGATCTCGGTCTGGTGACCGGGGTGGGTGACGCCCATCTGGAGGGGCTCGGCGACCGGGCGGGCGTAGCCCGTGAAAAAGGCCGCCTGTTTGCCGCCATTGCCAAGGATGGCACCTGCGTGATTAACTTGGACGACCCGCTGGCGGCGGCGGAGGCGGAGCGGCATCGCCCCGCCAAGCGGGTCACCTATTCCGCCACCGGGAATCCCGGTGCCGATCTCGACGCGCGACTGGAGGCCTCCGCCACCGGGCCGCTTCTGACCCTGCGCGCCGCAGGCGCCGAGGCCAGCGGCCGGTTTTTTTCCGCCGCCCCCCATCAGGCCACCAATGCGGCGGCAGCCGCCGCATTGGGCATCTCCATGGGGGTGGACATACGGGAGGCATCGGCGGCACTGGCGGAGTTTTCCCCACCGCCCATGCGCGGCGGAGAATGCGCTACTGCCAGCGGCGCCACCGTGATCGACGACACCTACAACGCCAATCCCGATTCCATGCTGGCGGCGGTGCGGGCGTTGGTGAGCCGCTCCGGTTTCGGTCGGCGCATCGCGGTGCTGGGCGACATGCTGGAACTGGGTCCGCAGGCCAACGACATTCACCGCCGCGTAGGGCGTGAGGTGGCCGCCCTGCGCCCCGACCGGCTGGTCTGCGTGGGACCCCTGGCGGCCCACATGGCCAAAGGCGCGGACGCGATGCGTGACGTACGCCAGGTGGCCGACGCCTCCGCCGCGGCAGATGAACTGAACGACCTGGAGAAGGGGGACGTGGTGCTGGTAAAGGGCTCGCGCGGCATGCGCATGGAGCGGGTGGTAATCGCCCTCAAGGGGGAGGTTCCGGTCTGATGCTGTATCACCTGATGGTGCCGCTGGCCGCCGAATACCCGGTGTTCAACGTCTTTAAATACATCACCTTCCGCACCATCTATTCGGTCATCACCGCGCTGGTGATCGCATTCATGCTGGGGCCGTGGCTGATCCGCACCCTTTCCCGCCACCAGATCGGCCAGACCGTGCGTGAGGAGGGCCCCAAGCACCACCAGGTCAAGGGCGGCACCCCCACCATGGGCGGCGTCCTGATCCTGTTCGCCATCATGGTGCCCACCCTGCTGTGGGCCGACCTGACCAACCATTACGTGTGGGTGGTGCTTACCACCGTGGTCGGGTTCGGCGCCATCGGCTTCCGCGACGACTACCTGAAGGTGGTGCGCAAGCACAACCAGGGGCTTTCCGCCCGTTCCAAACTCGTGGGGCAATGCCTGGTGGCCGGACTGGTGACCGGATATCTCTACTTTATCGCCGGGTTCGACACCCATCTGACCATCCCGTTCTTCAAGGGGTTCAATCCGGACCTTGGCATCTGGTTTATTCCGTTCACCATGCTGGTGATCGTCGGGGCCAGCAATGCGGTCAACCTGACCGACGGGCTGGACGGCCTGGCCATCGGCCCGGTGATGATCGCCGCCGGCACCTACCTGCTGATCGCCTATCTGTCCGGCCACGCGCGCTTTGCCTCCTATCTTCAAATTCCCTATGTGCCCGGGGGCGGCGAGGTAGCCATCGTGTGCGGTGCCATGGTGGGGGCGGCCATGGGCTTTTTGTGGTTCAACACCTATCCGGCCTCGGTATTTATGGGCGACGTGGGCTCTCTTCCCCTGGGCGCAGCGCTGGGCACCATTGCCGTCACCTCCAAACACGAACTGGTGCTGGTGCTGGTGGGCGGCATCTTCGTGGTGGAGGCCGTGTCGGTGATTCTGCAGGTGGGATATTTCAAAATGACCGGCAAGCGGATTTTCCTGATGAGCCCCATCCACCACCACTTCGAACTGAAGGGGTGGGAGGAGCCGAAGATCATCGTCCGCTTCTGGATCATCTCCATTGTTTTGGCCCTGTTGGCCCTTTCCACCCTGAAGCTGCGCTAGGAGCACGGGGATGTTCGGGTTCTTCAGGAAACGGAAGCAGGGGGACGGGGCGCCGGTACCGCACGCCGGCGCGCCAACGGGGAATGCCACGGATGGCAGCCAGTCGGCTCGGGCCATGGAAGGCCCAACCCCGTCCCCCTCGCCCGCTTCATCCGCACCGGCCGCACCGGTCGTCCTGTCCGGCAGGCGGGTGACCGTGTTCGGCATGGGTGCCAGCGGTCAAGCCGCTGCCCGTCTGGCCGCCCGCGAGGGCGCCCTCGTCACAGTGGCCGACGAGCGCACCGGTGACGCGGTGCTGGCCGCCGCCAGCGGCCTCCCGGAAGGCACCACCCACGCTTTCGGGGCCGTGGGGAAGGCGCTGACGGAGGCTGATCTGGTGGTGCTCTCCCCCGGTGTGCCGCGCGCCCACCCGGAATTGCAGGCAGCGGAATCCGCCGGGGTGCCGGTCATCGGCGAGGTGGAACTGGCGTTCCAGCACCTGTCCGCGCCCGTCATTGGCATTACCGGCACCAACGGAAAAAGCACCGTCACCAGCATGATCGGCCACATCCTTTCCGGCTGGAAAGAGCATGTATTCACCGGCGGCAATCTGGGCGCCCCCCTGTGCGAGGCGGCCCTGTCCACCACCGCATGGGATTTTCTGGTGGTGGAGTTGTCCAGTTTCCAACTGGAATCCATCACCACCTTCCGTCCCGCCATCGGCGTGCTGCTCAATCTGGCCCCGGACCATCTGGACCGCTATCCGAGCGTGAGCGCCTATTACCGGGCCAAGTTCCGCCTGTTCGAAAACATGAGCGGCTACGCCCTGCTCAACCACGCGGACGAAAACACCCTCGCGATCGCGGATCACTACCTGAAAAATGCCCGTCCGGTGCTGTTCAATGTGCAGGACCCGGCCATGGACGGGGTGCGCGTCGCCGACGGCCGGATCACCGTCAAAAGCGGGGATCAGATCACCCCCCTGTGCCCGGTGTCCGATCTGAAACTGGTGGGGGCCCACAATCTGGAAAATGCCCAGGCGGCGGCCGCCGCGTGCCTGCTGGCCGGATGCCCCCCACGGCTGATTGCGGCGGGGCTTTCCAGTTTCACCGCCCTGCCCCACCGCATGGAGGTGGTGGCCCAGCGGGACGGGGTAACCTGGATCAACGATTCCAAGGCCACCAACCCCGCGTCGGTGGTCAAGGCACTGGAGGGGTTTTCGGAGGATCAGCCGGTCATCCTGCTTCTGGGTGGGCGCGACAAAGGGGGAGACCTGTTCACCGTGCGCGAGCACGTATTCCTGCACGCCCGCAAGGTGATCCTTTTCGGCGAAGCGGCGGAAAAGTTCCGCATCGTGCTGCAGGGCTTTGCCGATCTGGAGGTGGTGGACACCCTGTCCGATGCCGTGGACGCCGCCCGCGCCGCCGCCACTGCGGGCGACACGGTGCTGCTTTCCCCCGCCTGTGCCAGCTTCGACCAGTTTACCAACTACATGGCGCGCGGCGACGAGTTCCGCCAACTGGCGGTGGCCCCATGAGCCGCCGCAAGGTCATGCCGGTGGATCCGTGGATCCCGGTAATTGCCGTAGCTCTGCTGGGTACGGGGCTGGTGATGATCTATTCGGCCAGCGCCCCGCGTGCCCTGTCCACCTACGGCTCCTCCTGGCACTTTGCCGCCAAACAGGGCATCTGGGCCGCCCTGGGGTTGGGCGCCCTGCTGTTCGGATTGCTGGTGGACTACCGCCATTGGCGCCGGGCGGTGCCGGTGCTGATGATCGGGACCCTGCTGGCGCTGATCTTCACTCTCATCCCCGGCATCGGCATCAGCGCCGGAGGGGCGCGCCGCTGGCTGGGAGCGGGAGGGTTCAACATCCAGCCCTCGGAAATTGCCAAGTTTGCATGCATCGCCTACATGGCTGCCTACCTGTCCGGTCACGCGGCGGAGCTTCGAAGCGGACGGCTGTGGCCGGTGCTCCGCCCGCTGATCGTGATCGGCTCCGCCCTAGCGCTGATCGTGGTGGAGCCGGACCTGGGCAACGCAGTGGCCATCGCCGCCGTCACCGCCTGCCTGCTGTTCGTGGGCGGCATTGGCTGGCGCTTCATTCTTCCCCTGGGGGTGGTGGGGGCCGCCGGATTCGCCCTGGCGGTGTGGCTGGAACCATACCGGCTGACCCGGCTGACCTCCTATCTGGATCCGTGGGCCGACCCCACCGGTTCCGGGTTTCAGGTGGTGCAGTCGTTCCTGGCCTTCGGCTCCGGGGGTATCACTGGCACCGGGCTGGGGGAGGGAAAACAAAAACTGTTTTTTCTACCCGAGCCGCACACCGATTTCATCTACGCCGTGATCGGCGAGGAACTGGGGCTGATCGGCGCATTGCTGGTGATGACCCTGTTCATCCTGTTCGCCTGGCGTGGCATGGTCATCGCCCGTGCCGCCCACGACCCGTTCGGAGCCTATCTGGCACTGGGATTGACACTGATGATCGTGTTGCAGGCGCTGATCAACATGGGCGTGACCGTGGGCGCCCTGCCCAACAAAGGCCTGCCCATGCCATTCGTGAGCTACGGGGGGTCGTCCCTGCTGGTGAGCCTGTTTGCCACCGGGGTGCTGATCAACATCTCCAAGGGCCGCTCCGGCCGCAAGGGGGCACCGTCATGAAGGTGCTGATTGCGGGCGGCGGCACCGGGGGGCACCTGTTCCCCGGCCTGGCGGTGGCGGCGGCATTCCGCGCCCAGGTTCCGGATTGCGAGGTGGCCTTTGCCGGCACCGCCCACGGGCTGGAAGCCCAGGTGGTGCCAAAACACGGCTACACGCTGCACGTGCTGCCGGTGATGGGCATGATCAAGGTGGGGCTGGTCCGCCGCTTGCTGGCCCTGGCGGTACTGCCTTCGGCGCTGGCCGCCGGGTGGCGCATCCTGACCGAGTTCCGTCCGGATCTGGTGATCGGCGTGGGCGGCTACGCTTCCGCGCCGGTGCTGTTCGCCGCCGGACTGCGCCGCATCCCGCGCGTAATAATGGAACAGAACGCCATCCCCGGCGTCACCAACCGCATCTTCGGCCCCGGCGTGGACCGGGTATTTCTGTCCTTCGAGGCCGCCAGGGACCACTTCAAGGGCGGCACCTTTTCCGTGGCCGGCAACCCGGTGCGTGGGGAACTCCTGGACGCCGCCGTGCCACGCCCGGAGAACGCGCCGCCGCACCTGCTGGTGTTCGGCGGCAGTCAGGGGGCACAGGCCATCAACAACGCGGTGATCGACGCCATCGAGCCGATGCTGGCGGCGGTGCCCGACCTGACCGTGACCCTGCAGACTGGCGACCACGACCACAGCCGGGTGGCCGCCGAACTGCGCCGCCACGCGGCGCGGGTGGAAGTGCTGCGCTTCATCGACCACATGGGCGCCGCCTATGCCGCCGCCGATCTGGTGGTAGCCCGCGCCGGAGCCACCTCCCTGGCTGAGATTACCGCGCTGGGCAAGCCGTCCATCCTCATTCCCTATCCCCACGCCACCCACGACCACCAGCGGGCCAACGCGGTCACCCTGGTGGAGGCGGGGGCGGCAGTCATGATCGAGCAGAAGGAACTCACCCCGGAGCGGCTGGCGGAAACCGCCACATCCCTGCTTCAAAACCGGTCACAAATGGCTACAATGGAGAAGGCGTCGCGCGGCCTGGGACGTCCCGGAGCCGCAGAAGAGATCGTCGCCGAATGCCTGCAACTGGTCCATGACCATACCCCCCCTTCGGTGAGCCCCGCATGAGATTTCACAACATCCACCGCATTCACTTCGTCGGTATTGGCGGTTCCGGCATGAACGGCATCGCCGAGGTGCTGATCAACCTGGGGTACCAGGTATCCGGCTCCGATCTGTCCGACACGGATGTGACCCGGCGACTGGTGTCGCTGGGCGGTACCGTGATGCAGGGACACGACGCGGGACACATCACCGACGCCCAGGTGGTGGTGGTGTCCACCGCCGTCAAGGCCAGCAACGTGGAAGTGGTGGCCGCCCGCGAACAGGGCATTCCGGTGATCCAGCGGGCCGAGATGCTGGCCGAGTTGATGCGCATGAAATTCGGCGTGGCGGTAGCCGGGGCTCACGGCAAGACCACCACCACCAGCCTGGTGGCCACCGTGATCGGCGAAGGAGGATTGGACCCCACCGTGGTCATCGGCGGCCGTCTCAACCAGTACGGCTCCTCCGCCAAGCTGGGGTACGGGGAATACATGGTGGCCGAGGCCGACGAGTCGGACGGCTCGTTCCTCAAGCTGTCGCCGTCTTTGGCGGTGGTCACCAACCTGGACCGGGAACACCTGGATTTCTACGACGACATGGACGCCATCCGTGCCGCGTTCGCCGATTTCGTCAACAAGGTGCCATTTTACGGCGCCGCAATCCTGTGCCTGGACGACCCGGAGGTGCAGGCGCTGATGCCCAAGATCTATAAACGCGCCATCACCTACGGCTTCACCCGGCAGGCCGACCTGCGCGGCGACAAGCTGGAGATGGGACCGCAGGGCAACCGCTTCGAGGTGATTTACCGGGGCGAGTCCCTGGGTGAATTCACCACGCCGCTCACTGGCCGCCACAACGCCCAGAACGCCATGGCCGCCATCTGCGCCGGACTGGAACTGGGCCTGCCCATCGACACCATCCGCGAAGCCCTGGCCGGATTTTCCGGGGTGGGACGGCGCATGGAGCGCAAGGGCGAGGCCGGTGGCGTGACCGTGGTGGATGACTACGGCCACCACCCCACCGAGGTTCGCGCCACCCTGGCCGCGGCCCGCGAGAGTTTCCCCGATCGACGGTTGCTGGTGGTATTCCAGCCCCACCGCTACACCCGCACCCGCGATCAGGCGGAAGGTTTCGCGCGCGCCTTCCACAGCGCTGACCGGCTGCTGCTGATGGACATCTATGCAGCGGGCGAGGCCCCCATCGAGGGCATCAGCAGCCAGGCCCTGCTGGAGAGCGTGCGCGCCTGCGGCCACCGGGACGTGCACCTGACCCCCACCCACGACGACGTGCTGGAACACCTGCGCACCGAACTGGGCGAGGGCGACGTGGTGCTCACCCTGGGCGCCGGTGATGTGTGGAAGGTGGGCACGGAATACCTGGACGGCGTGAACGGCCGCAAGCAGGCGGGCGCGTGAGCGCGAGCACCCAGAGAGGCAACATTGCCGACGCCCTGGCGGTGTTCGGCGAGGTGAAGGAGCATGAACCCCTCGCCCGCCACACCTCCCTGCGCATCGGCGGACCCGCTGACTATCTGGTCAGCCCGCGTACCGTGCGCACCATTCCCGGCCTTCTGGCCTGCGCCCGTTCGCTGGGGATTCCGGTAACCATTCTCGGCAACGGCACCAACCTGCTGGTGCGGGACGGCGGCGTCGAGGGCATGGTGCTGCGTCTGGCGCGCTGCAACTCCATTACCGCCATCGGCCCCGATACTCTGGTGGCCGAATCGGGGGTACCGTTCCCCCGTCTGGTGCGCGATGCCGCCCGCCGGAGCCTGACCGGACTTGAATTCGCCGCCGGCATTCCCGGCACCGTGGGCGGGGCGGTACGCATGAACGCGGGGGCCCACGGGGGTGAACTGGCCAACGTGCTGGAGTGCATCGACATGGTCACCCTGCACGGCGACATCCTCACCCTGCCGGTGGAGCGGCTGGGCATGGGCTACCGCAAGTCCTCCTTCCCCGAGGGGGTGGTCATGTCGGCGGTATTTTCCCTGCGTCCGGGTGACCCGCAGGAGATCCGCAAGGTGACCGAGGCCAACCTGGAAAAACGCGACCGCACCCAGCCGGTGCTCACTCCCAACGCCGGATCATTCTTCAAAAATCCGGAGGGAGACTACGCCGCGCGCCTGATCGAGGAGGCGGGGTGCAAGGAGTGGGAGGAGGGCGACGCGGTGGTATCCGGTCGCCACGCCAATTTCATCGTCAATACTGGCAAGGCCTCTGCCCACGACGTGGAAACCCTGGCCAACCGGGTGCGGGACCGGGTGATGCAGAAATTCGGCATTGAGCTCGAGCGCGAGGTGCGCGTGATCGGGCGGGAGAAAAAGGCATGAGCGGCACCGGTAACATCCGGCGCGTGGCGGTGTTGATGGGCGGCCGCTCCAGCGAGCGCGAAATCTCGCTCACCAGTGGCCGTGCCGCCGCGGGAGCCCTGGCGGCCATCGGCCTGGAGGTCACCGAAATCGACGCCGGTGCCGATCTGGCCGATCAGCTCAAGAAAGCCCGCCCCGACGCAGTATTTATCGCCCTGCACGGGCGCCTCGGAGAGGACGGCACGGTGCAGGGCATGCTGGAATACATGGGCATCCCCTATACCGGTTCCGGCGTACTTGCCAGCGCCGCCGCCGCCGACAAACTGGTAACCAAGAACCTGCTTACCGCCGCCGGGGTGCCGACCCCCGCCTTCGAAACCCTGTCCCCCACCACCACCGCCATCGCACTTCCCTACCCGGTGGTGGTGAAACCGGTGGTCGGTGGCTCGTCCATCGGCATCCAGTACGTGAAGGATGCAGCGGCATTGCCCGGCGCCGTGGCCGAGGCGTTTCAGGAGGACAGCCACGCCTACGCGGAGGCTGCCGTGAGCGGACGCGAGGTAACCGTCAGCGTGCTGGACGGGGAACCGCTGCCAATTGTGGAGATCGTTCCCGCGGCGGGCTTTTTTACCTTCGAGGCCAAATACCAGAAGGGTTCCGGAACCCAGTACGTGGTGCCCGCCGAACTGCCCGCCGCCGAGGCCGCAGCCATCAGCAGCGAGGCCGTGGCCGCCTACCGCACCCTGGGATGCCGGGGAGCGGCGCGGGTGGACGTGATGCTGGACGCCAACCTGAACCCGTGGGTGCTGGAGGTCAACACCATTCCCGGCATGACCGCGACCAGTCTGCTGCCCAAGGCCGCCCGTGCCGCCGGAATGTCGTTTGAGGAGTTGATCGAGCGCATGATTCACGGCGCCACCCTGGATGGAGCCCGCCCATGATCGGCGCCCGTTCCAAAAAGCGCGTTCCGCGCAACCAGCGGCGCCCTGATCCCGTCACCGCGCGCACCGCCGCACGGGTCCGCCTGCGCCGCACCCTCAAGCACATCATGCTGACCGTGTTGCTGTCCGGCCTGCTGGGCGGTTTGGGGTATGCCTATCACACCGCCCTGGGGACCGGACTGCTTGACGTCAAGCACGTCCAGTTTGCGGGAAACGCCCGCATCCCCGAGGAAAAACTGCTGGCCCGGCTGCAACTGCCCACTGGCGCCCGTTTGCCAGGACTGGATCTGGAAGCGGTGTCCCGCAGCGTGCTCACCCACCCGTGGGTGGAACGCGTTTCCGTACGCCGCCTGTATCCATCCACGCTGACCATCCGGGTGTGGGAACGTACCCCCCGGGCCGTGCTGCTGGACGGCACCGGTCAGCCGCACCTGATGGTGGACGCGGAGGGCATGGTGCTGGGCCGCCCGGAGGAGGGCTCCCACCGGCTGCCACAGCTGAGCGGTATCGTCATCAAAGGGGTCGTGACCGGCGACCGGGTGGACCTGCAACAGGTGACCGTGGGGCTGGAAGTGGCCTCCGCCTATGGCCGCCCCGGCGGGCGGGTGGACGTGGCCGACCCGCGCGACCCGCTGCTACTGGCGGACGGCATGCGCGTGCGGGTGGGCGACGCGGGCGGTTACCATTGGCGGTTGGAGCGGCTGGCCCGGCTGCGGGAGGAACTACACCGCATGGGGGGCAAACAGGGCACCGAAGTGGATTTGCGTTACGACGACCGGGTGGTGGCGCGTCCCCTTTAATTCGGGGGGGCCGAGCATCGGAGAGGGAATGGCGAAACGGGACGAAATCGTGGTCGGACTGGATCTGGGCACCACCAAGGTCAGCGCGGTGGTGGCGGAGCAGACCGAAAACGCGCCCACGCTCAACGTGCTGGGCGTGGGCAGCGCCGAATGCAGTGGCATCAAGCAGGGTGCGGTGGTCTCCATCGACGCCACGGTCAAGGCCATTGGCGAGGCGGTAGCCGCCGCTGAAGCCATGTCCGGGGTGGATATCCACGCGGTGGTGGCCGGTGTCAGTGGCACCCATATGCGCGGCCTGAACAACCGGGCCGGGGTGGGAGTCAAGGGCGAGCGGGTCACCATGGAGGACATCGGCAACGTGCTGGAACAGGTGCGCGCCGTTGAACTGGGGCGTGACGACGAGGTGATTCAGGTGGTGCCCCGTCATTACACCCTGGACTCACAAAGCGCCATCGGCAATCCGCTGGGCATGGTGGGCGACCGCCTGAGCGTGGAGGCGCACGTGGTGATCGGCGCCGCCAGTTCCGTACAGAACCTGCTCACCTGCGTGGAGCGCGCCGGCCTGCAGGTGGATCATCTGGCCCCGCAACAACTGGCCTCGGCCCACGCGGTGCTGTCTCCGGAGGAACTGGAATTGGGGGTGGCGCTGCTGGACATCGGCGGAGGCACTACCGACATGGCGGTTTTCACCGACGGCGCCCTGTGCCACACCTGGGTACTGCCACTGGGCGGCACCCACGTGACGCGGGACGTCTCCCACGGTCTGTCCACCCCGGTCCGGGACGCGGAGCGCATCAAGGTGCGCTATGGCACCGCCCTCACTGGCGAGGTGGACCCCTCCGAACAGGTGGAGGTGCCCGGCGTGGGCGGCCGCGAAGGGCATTCGGCGGAGCGCCGCCTGCTGGCCGACATCATCGGTGCGCGGGTTGAGGAAATTCTGGAGTTGGCCGCCGAGGAATTACACCGCTCGGGCCTGTCCCGCCGCATCGGCTCGGGGCTGGTGGTCACCGGCGGTGGCTCCCTGCTGCCGGGCCTCACCGAAGTGGCCCGGCGCATTACCGGGCTGCCGTGCCGGCGCGGCACGCCAGTAGCCCTTGCCGGACTGGTGGAGTTGGCCGCCAACCCCAAGAACGCCACTGCCGTGGGCCTGGCGCGGCTGGCGCTGGCGGGCCTCACCCAAGGGCTGGCGGAAGCGGCGCCACCCCGGGGTGTGGCGCGCATCACCCGCTGGATGCAGACATTTTTCTAGAATCTTCCACCCGGTACGGCGACGCGAAGGAGCGCAGCATGTTCGAATTTTCCAGCAAGGACAACGGCACCCCGCAGATCCGCGTGATCGGCGTGGGCGGTGCCGGTTGCAACGCCATCAACTCGATGATTGCATCGGGGCTGACCGGTGTGGAGTTCGTAGCGGTGAACACCGACCGTCAGGCGCTGGGCCGCTCCGAGGCCACTGCGCGGGTGCAGATCGGCACCGCCACCACCCGCGGGCTCGGTGCCGGAGCCAACCCGGAAGTGGGGCGCGCCGCCGCCACCCACGACGCCGACAAGCTGCGCGAGGCGGTTGCCGGCGCCGACATGGTGTTCGTCACCGCGGGCATGGGCGGCGGCACCGGCACCGGGGCCGCGCCGGTGGTGGCGGAACTGGCCCGCGAAGCCGGGGCGCTGACCGTGGCCGTGGTGACCAAACCGTTCCCATTCGAGGGACGCAAACGCATGGCCCGCGCCGAAGAGGGCATCGCCGAACTGGCGCTTGTGGTGGACTCCATGATCGTCATTCCCAACCAGCGGCTGGCCGCCTTCGTGCCCCCCAACACGCCGATGATGGAGGCGTTCCGGGTGGCCGACAACGTCCTGCGCCAGGGCGTGCAGGGCATCAGTGACGTGATTCTGGTGCCGGGGCACATCAACGTGGACTTTGCCGACGTGCAGGCGGTGATGAGCTTCCCCGGCCGTGCCCTGCTGGGTGTCGGTTCCGCCTCCGGCGAAGGGCGCGCCCGCGCTGCCGCCGAGGAGGCCCTGGCCTGCCCGCTGCTGGAGGACGGCGAAATTCGGGGCGCCGCCGGTCTTCTGTTCAACATCTCCGCCTCTGAATCCCTCACCATGGAGGAGGTGATGGAGGCTTCCGAGGGGATTCAGGACGCAGTGGACGAGGATGCCAACGTGATCTTCGGTACCGTCATCGACCCGTCTCTGGGAGACGAGCTGCGCATTACCGTGATCGCCACCGGGTTTGAGCGCACCACCGTGCCCATGGCCACCCGGCCGGCGGAGGCGACAGCCCCCGCTCCCGTGGCCACGCCGGAGTCCGTTACCGCCCAGCCGCCCCTGTTGACCCTCGCCGCCGGAGCCTCCGCGCCCGCGCAGGATGCCCATCAGGCCACCGCCTTCGTCAGCAAGGAGGATGCCGCCCCACCAGCTCCTGCCACGGACGGGGTGATGCGCGCCGGACAACCGCTTTCCGAAACCAGCCAATTCAAGGACGAATGGGACATTCCGGCCTACCTCCGGCGCGGCCGCTCGGGCGGAACGACCCCGTAAGCGAGCCTCACGCCTTTTGCCGCCGGGGGGAGTCCCCCCCGGCCGATACCGTTACCACCCACCAGGTGCACGGCAGCGCCGTGCTGTATGTGGCCGGAACCCCCCCGGTCCCGGCTGCGGAACAGGGAGACGCGCTGATCACCGACCAGCCTGGCGTGGCGGTCGGGGTGCGCACCGCGGACTGCCAACCGTTGCTGCTATCCGCCCGCAACGGCGCCGTGGTGGCCGCCGTGCACGCCGGTTGGCGGGGCACCGTGGAGGGCATCACCACCGCCACCGTGGACGTGTTTCGCCGCCGCTTTGGCGTGCAGCCGGAGGAAATCGACGCCCTGCTGGGCCCCTCCATCCGCCCCTGCTGCTACGAGGTGGGGCCCGAGGTGGCGGATCAGGTACGCACCCGCTTCCCCCGTTTCGCCGACCGGGTTATTGGCACCTTCCGCTCCGGACGCCCCACTCTGGACGTGGCCACCCTCAACCGCCTGCAACTGGAGGCGGCGGGGGTACGCTCCATTCACGATCAAGGCGGTTGCACCCACTGCGGCACCGGCTACGAATCCTACCGCCGGGACGGCGACGCCGCCGGGCGCATGGTGGCCTGGATCCGCTGCGCCACAACCCCATGAGTGATTTCCCGGAGCGGCTGGCGGAAATCCGCGCCCGCATGGAACAGTCCGCCGAGCGGGCCGGGCGTGCCCCCGGCGAGGTCACCCTGCTGGCGGTGTCCAAAACCTTTCCCGCCGAGGCGCTGCGCACGGCGGTGAACTGCGGCCTGACTGCCTTTGGAGAGAGCCGGTTACAGGAAGCCCTGCCGAAGATGGAGGCACTGGCCGATGCCGGCCCCCTCGACTGGCACCTGATCGGCCACCTGCAAAAAAACAAGGTGGCCCGCGCCGTAGGGGCGTTCACACTGATTCACTCGGTGGACACCCTGCCGCTGGCGGAGCGCATCAGCCGCATCGCCGGGGAACAGGGGGTGATCCAGCCGGTGCTGATCGAGGTCAACGCCGCCCGAGAACCGCAAAAATACGGGGTACTGCCCGATCAGGCGGGGCCACTGTGCCGCGCCGTGGGAACCCTGCCGCACCTGCGCCTGATGGGGCTGATGGGCATGACCCCCTACAATCAGGACCCCCAGGCGGCGCGGCCTGTGTTCCGGGATCTGGCGCGGCGGTTTCAACAAATCGCCCGGGAAGGGTACGATGGTGTGGAAATGCGTATCCTGTCCATGGGCATGAGTGGCGACTTCGAGGTCGCCATCGAGGAAGGTGCCACCCTGGTCCGCGTGGGCAGTGCACTGTTTGGAGAGAGAGCATGAGTGATCTGACCCTGGCATTTATCGGCGGCGGCAACATGGCGGAAGCCCTCATCAAAGGGGTGCTGGCCAGCGGCATGGGGCTGGAGCCGACCCATATCCATGTGGCCGATCCGCAGGAGGCCCGCCGCACCTACCTGACCGGCAGCTACGGCGTAACGGCCCACGCGGACAACAAGGCCGCCCTGAAAGGGGCCCGGCTGGTGATTCTGGCGGTCAAGCCGCAAATGATCGATCAGGTACTAAAGGAAATTCAGGACGATATCGCCGACGGCCAGGTGGTGGTGTCCATCGCCGCCGGGGTGACCATCCAGCGCATTCAGGGACACCTTTACGCGGACAGCAAAGTGGTACGGGTGATGCCCAACACCCCGTCCCTGGTGGGCGAGGGCGCTTCCGCGGTGACCCCCGGTCCCGGCGTGACCCCCGCAGAGTTGAGCACGGTGCGCGAGGTGCTGGCGGCGGTGGGTTCGGTGGTGGTGGTGGCCGAGGAGCAAATGGATGCGGTGACCGCCCTGTCCGGCAGCGGCCCCGCCTATGTATTCACCATGATCGAGGCGCTGGCGGACGGTGGCGTGAAAATGGGCCTGAGCCGCGACGTGGCCATGACCCTGGCGGCACAGACGGTGCTGGGGGCTGGACGCATGGTGCTGTCCACCGCCACTCACCCGGCGGCGCTCAAGGACATGGTAACCAGCCCCGGCGGCACAACCGCCGCCGGACTGCACGTGCTGGAAAAGGCCGGGTTTCGCGGCGCGGTGATCGGCGCGGTGGAGGCGGCGGCACTGCGGGCGCGGGAACTGGGCAGCTAGTCCCGCTGCCGGAGCCGGCCGCGATGAGCGGCCAACCGATTTAAACCAACCCATTCCAGGGAGCGGATATGTTCGTTGTGGGAAACACCTTGCAAGCCTTTGCGATGGTGCTCAATTCAGTGCTGGAAATCTATTTCTGGATCGTATTCGTGCGGGTGCTTATCAGTTGGGTGAACCCCGACCCGTACAACCCCATCGTGCAGTTCTTGCGGCGCGCCACCGATCCGCTGCTGAACCGGGTCCGGCGCGTGATTCCCCCTATCGGCGGATTGGACTTTGGCGCCCTGGCAGTCCTGCTGGGCATCAAGTTCCTCCAGATTTCGGTGGTCGGCAGCTTGATGCAGTACGCCCGCCACATGGGCTGACCGGCCATCACCCGTGGAGCCACCGGAGTGGGTTGAAGACGTCAGCGGTGGAGTGCGCATCCGCATCCGCCTGGCCCCCCGCGCCAGCCGCACCGCCGTGCTGGGCGCGCATGGCGGTGCGCTGAAAATCGCCCTCACCGCGCCGCCGGTGGAGGGCAAGGCCAACAAGGCGCTGATCGCCTTTCTGGCAAAACAGCTCGGCGTGGCCAAGGGGGCGGCCCGCATCGTCTCCGGCGAACTCGCGCGGGACAAGGTGGTGCAGGTTGAGGGGGTTTCGGCAGCGGAAGCTGTCCCTCGCCTGACCCCTTGAAAAATACCTTCCGGCCGCCCTTTCCAATTGCCGGTTGCGGGGCTAGGATGAACGGAGGGGGGGAATCGCCTGCCCCCGCACGCAGGCGGCACGGCATGACGGGAATGGATTGTCCGCCTGCCGGGTCACACCGCGATGGTCCATTCCCACCGCAGCGGCGTCATGGAGACCCCCTGCGAAGCGACTGGAGTTCACCATGCAAACCTTTCTGATGCTCACCCGCGTATCCCCGGAAGGGCTGTCCACCCCTGGGACACTCGAAAAACTCGAAAAGCGGTTGATGAACCACCTGCGCACCGAGTGCCCGCAGGTGAAATGGGTGCACAATTACGCGGTGCTCGGCGCCTTCGACTACGTGGACATGTTTGAGGCTCCGGACATCGAAACCGCCACCCGCGTGGCCATGCTGGTGCGCACGTATGGACACGCCCACGTTGAGGTGTGGCCCGCCACCAGTTGGAGCCGTTTCAAGGAGATGCTGCACCCGGTCAGCCAGGTGGCTTGAGCCTGACCGACAGCCCCGGACGCTCCGGCGGTTTGGCCCGCAGGGGAGTGATTGCGCCCCCCTGTCCGCCCAAATTGGGAAATCCGCTTCTCACCCATACACTCGGAGACGTACAGTGATTCCCTTTGCGTTTCGACTGGTTGGGCCATTTTTGAAAAACGGAACGCATCTTGCTGTCTTATTCTCCGATGGCCGTGTTTTCAGGTGCGCCAAACGGCCGCCGATTGTGTGAGGATTCCATGTTCCAGATTGATCCAGGCTGGTTGTTTGTGATATTGAGCGGAATCGCGGGACTATTTTTTCTGGTCCGGGTGCGGCAGGACGTTGCCCGTGGCAAGGTCACTCCCCGCCCGCGCTAAGACCGCCCCCAACCACCACCCCACCTTCCGTCCCCTCCCAAATCATATATTCCCCCTGACCAATATCAGGGAAATCCCTCATTTACTCCGTTTCAGGTTTTGTCTACGTTGTACGTTAGGGGACCGAGCGTATTTAACCTAGACGAACACCACCATGAATCACCCGGCCATACCGGTTTTTCCGGTTGCTGGGAGCGATTATTTATTGGGGGATTCGTTGCCTGCCGGGGAGGGAAACGGCATGGACGGACGATTCGGTAGCACAGTTCGGATATTGCGTACGAAGAAGGGTATCGGACTGCGCAAATTCGCCAAGCAGGTGGGGATCAGCCCAACGTATCTTTCCAAAATCGAACGCGGCGAGTTTCCGCCCCCGGCGGAGGACAAGGTAGTGGCCATCGCAGACGCGCTTGAACAGGACCACGACGAACTCCTGGCCCTTTCCGGACGCATCGCCACCGAGTTGAAGCAGGTGATCCTGCGCGCCCCCAAGGAGTTCGGCAGCCTGCTGCGCATGGCGGACGGCCTGCGGGGCGACGGTCTGGCCCAGCTCTCGCAGGCGGCGGAAAAGCTGCGGGCCAAACCGGCCGGACGCTCCGCCAAAGCGTAACCGAACGCGTCAGCGCCGGATCGGACGGCCGGTGCGCGACGCCCTCCGACCCTGTGTGTCAACCACGCCACCGGCCGCTGACACACAGGGCGGTGTTTTGCAGACGCACCTCCCCATCGGGGTCCACCATCCGTTCAGCCGCCATACCCACCCCAGCCCAGACATCGTCGTGCCGGGATTCCGGGAGCCAGGCCAGCACCGAACGCACCGGGCTTGAGGTCGCACGACAGAACTCCGTGAAAGCATGCGCCGACGTAAAGTGATAGCCCACAGTCACCGGCTCCACACACAGATCGGTGAGCCCGGCGGCGGCAAACGCCTCTGGTAGCGTGTTGGCGCCGGACAGCCGGAAGGGGCCGCGTTCTCCGGCCACCGGCGGCGGCATCCCCACCACCTGCCGCGCGGCGGCCATGGGAACGGAAATGCACGGCACCTGAGCGGGATCTCCCCAAACCGCCGCCACCATCCGCCCATCGGGAACCAGCAGCCGAGCCAGTCCGGCCAGGGTCGGAACCAGCCGCTCGGCCAGTGCCATCAGCCCCCACCGGCACAACACGGCATGGAAGGTGGCATCGGAAAACGCGGGGGCGGCACCGTCCATGCGCACCGCGCGCATGGCCCCGTTTCCAAGCTCTGCCGCGCGGCATGCCGCGCGGCGGGACATTTCGCGGGAAAGGTCGGTAGACACCACCAGGCCGCTTTTTCCCACCACCCGCGCCGCAGTGGCCGCCGGTTCCCCATAGCCGCTGGCCACGTCCAGCACACGCGCCCCAGGCATCAGGCCCGCCATTTCCACCATGCGCTTGCTGACCGGTTGCGTGGCGGTGCCCATCACCTCGCGCCATTGCCACCAGCGGTCGGCCACATCGTCCCAATGTCGCTGCGGATCAGTCATTACGCTCTCCCGAAGGCGTCCATCACCGGCGCCCAAACTCCGGGTGCATCATAATGGAAGCGGAGGCCTGTGTCCTCCGTCACCCACGGGGAGGCTGCATATGCTAAGCCGCATTGGCCGCATCCGTTACGCCGTGTTGCGCTACCTGAGTCGTAGCGAGTGGGCGGTCCGCCTGCTCGGTCTGCCGCGCCGTCCGCCCGGCGCCCGACCGGGGGTGGTGCTGGTGCAGATTGATGGCCTGTCCCGAACCAATCTGGAGTGTGCCATCGACGCCGGGCGCATGCCCTACCTGAAAAAACTGCTGCAAAAGGAGCACTACCGGCTGCACACGATATACGCAGGTCTGCCGTCCACCACGCCGGTATTCCAAGCGGAATTGTTCTATGGCGTGCGTCAGGCGGTTCCCGCGTTTTCTTTTCGCGATCACCGCACAGGCCAGGTGGTGCGCATGTTCGATCCGGCCGCCACCGCACGCATCCAGACCGAGTTGGCGGGGAAGGGATCCCCGTTGCTTGCAGGCGGCAGCAGCTATTCCGGCATTTACACCGGCGGCGCGGCGGAGGCCCACTTCTGCCCGGCGGATTTCGGTTTTGGCAACCTGTTGCGCGCCGCCAACCCGCTGGCGGTGGCCGGAGTGCTGGTCTGGCACGGCATGACGGTGATCCGCGCCGGATGGTTGGTGGCCCTTGAGTGCCTGCTGGCGGTGGCCGATGCCCTGCGCGGCATCATCGCCGGGCGCGACCTTCTCAAAGAAATTGCGTTCGTGCCCACCCGGGTGGCCATCGCAGTCGTGCTGCGCGAGGCGGTGACCGCCGGGGCGCAGATGGACGCCGCCCGTGGCCTGCCGGTAATCCAGCTCAACTATCTGGGGTATGACGAACAGGCCCACCGGCGCGGCCCCCGTTCCCGCTTCGCCCATTGGAGCCTGAAGGGCATTGACCGCTCGATCCGTCGCGTGGCCCGCTCCGCCCGGCTATCCGCCAGCCGCGATTACCAGATCTGGGTGTATTCCGACCACGGCCAGGAGGAGTCGCTTCCCTACCAGAAACTGACCGGCAGACCCCTCACCGAGGCCGTGTTCGAAGTGCTGGGACGCACCCCCCCGCCCTACCAGACGACGGCTCCGGACGAGGAGTACCAGCGGGCCCAGTGGCTGGGGCAGAGGTGGGGGAAATGGCTGAAGGGTGCCGCACCACCGGGGGAGGAGCCGGCCCGGAAAACCGTGCTCGCGGCCATGGGGCCGGTAGGGCACCTGTACCTTCCGACGCCCCCCGAAGCCGATCACGCCCGGAGGTTGGCCCTGGAACTAGTACGGGCCGCGCACATCCCGGCAGTGCTGCTGGCGGAAGGGGAGGCAGGGGGCCGCCTGTTCACTCCGGAAGGAGACTTTCCCCTGCCTGCGGAGGCCCACCGGTATCTGGGTACCGACCACCCGTTCGCCGACGCCACTGGCCGGGATCTGGCGCGGCTGGCCCAGCACCCGGATTCCGGGCATCTGGTCCTGCTGGGTTGGCGGCGGAACGGAATACCCGTCACCTTTCCCATTCAGAACGGCGCCCACGGTGGCCCCGGGCCGGATGAACAACAGGCCTTCGTGCTGCTGCCCGCCGACGCCCGGCTGCCGCATCCCGCCCGCCCGTGGCTGCGCGCCACCCATGTGCGCCGTGCGGTGCGCATCGCCCTGGGCCACAAACAGCGGCCACGGCCACTGGAGCGCCCCCACCACACCTTGGGGCGCGTACGGGTGATGACCTGGAACGTGCACGGCTGCGTGGGCATGGATGGCCACCTGTCCCCCTCCCGCATCGCCCGCGTCATCGACACCATGGATGCGGACGTGGTGTGCCTTCAGGAATTGGATTGCAGGCGGGCCCGTAGCGGCCACACGGATCAGGCGCGGCTGATCGCCGAACTGCTGGAGATGGATTTTCACTTTGCCCCTGCCCTGACCGTGCTGGAGGAGAAATACGGCAACGCGGTGCTCAGCCGTCTGCCGATGCAACCGGTTCGGCAGGGCGCCCTCCCCGGCCAGTCCACCACCCGGGGCGGACGGGAACCGCGCGGGGCCATGTGGGTGCGGGTGCAAACCCCGGCGGGGCCGCTCAACCTGATTAACACCCACTTGAGCCTGTTCCCGGCAGAACGCCACCCCCAGGCGGCGGCCCTCGCGGGGCGGGAATGGACGAAGCACCCGGATTTCACCGCACCGGGGGTGGTGTGTGGCGACCTGAATGCGCTGCCGGGTTCCCCCGCCTACAAACACCTGGCCCGCCATCTTATCGATGCCCAGAAGGCGCTGCCCGGTCACCGCCCGCTGGCCACCCTGGGTCCGGTTCCGATGGGGCGGATCGACCACCTGTTTGTCACCGGCGGTGTAACCGTGCAGGAAGTTCAGGTGCCGCGTTCGGGACTTGCACGCACCGCCTCCGACCATCTGCCGCTGGTGGTGGACCTGGATCTGAAATAGGAAAGGCCCCGCCAGGACTTCTCCTGGCGGGGCCTTTGCCGGTTGAACGGTGGCGGACCTACCCCACGGAAGCCGCCATGGTGAAGATCGGCAAGTACATGGCCACCACGATGAAACCCACCGTGACACCCAGAAACACCATCAGCGCGGGCTCCATCAAGGCGGTGAGCGCCCCCACTGCGTCATCCACCTCCTGATCGTAAAAGTCCGCGATCTTGGACAGCATGACGTCCATGGCGCCGGTGGCCTCACCCACGGCGATCATCTGGGTCACCATCTTCGGAAACACTTTGGATGCCTCCAGCGGCGGTGCCACGTCCTGCCCCTCACTGATCGCCACCCGGGCGGTCATGATCGCCTCCTCGACAATCTTGTTGCCGGCGGTGGTGGCCACGATCAGCATGCCCTCCAGAATCGGCACACCGGACTGGATGAGGGTACTCAGGGTGCGCGTGAACTTGGCCACCGAGGCCTTGCGGATCACGTCGCCCATAACCGGGATCTTGAGGAACATGCGGTCCATTTCCCGTCGCCCGACGACGGTTTTGGTATATATCGTCTTGATTCCCCACTTGAGGAACATAAACGCGGCAATCATGTACCAGACGTTGGCTACGAAAAAGTCACTCAGATCCATAACGAACTGGGTGGGGCCCGGCAGGGTGCCACCGAAATCATCGAACATGGACGCAAACACCGGAATCACGAAAATCATCAGCACCGCGATCACCACGATGGCGATACTGACGATGGCGATCGGGTAAACCAGCGCGCCCTTGATCTGTTTCTTGAGCGCAATGGCCTTTTCCATGTGCGCGGCCAGACGTTGCTGAATGATGTCCAGAATACCGCCCGTTTCGCCGGCGGCGATCATGTTCACGTACAGTTCGTCGAACGCCTTGGGGTGCTTGCGCAACGCGTCCGCATAGGTGGAGCCGGCCTCCACGTCGATGCGGGTGGCCTGAATCACCTTGGCCAGGGCCGGGTTTTCACACTGGGAACCAAGAATTTCCAGACACTGGACCAACGGCAGACCGGCATCGATCATGGTGGAAAACTGCCGGGTATAGATCACCACGTCCTTTTCGGTAACCACCGGCCCCATGCCGGGGATCTCGATGCTGCTCGCCTTTTTCTGGATCGAAGTGGCAAGGATGTTCTGCTTGCGCAGTTGTGCCTGGGCATCCTCCTTGCTCTTAGCGGACACCTCCCCCTTCTTGGTGTCCCCCGAACGGGTGCGTCCAACATATATCCAGGTCGCCATGGCGCGAATCCTCTAACGTGCGTATCCGGTAGTCATTGCCAGTTCCCTAGTCGTCCGGAACCGCAACCTTCACCCCCATGCGGTTGAACATGGTGGCCAGCTCCTGCGGGTTTCCGGAACGCAGCATGGCCATGTCGTGGCTGATTTTGTTGGACATGGCCAACTCCATCAGGCACTGGTTCATGGTCTGCATGCCGAACTTGTCCTGGCCAGTCTGCATGGCGGAGTAGATCTGATGGATCTTGTCCTCGCGGATCAGGTTGCGGATGGCCGAGTTGGGTACCAGGATCTCCATGCCCATTACCCGGCTGTTACCGTCCCTGGTGGGAATCAGCTGCTGGGAGACGATGCCCTCCAGGGTGAGCGCCAACTGGGCGCGTACCTGGGGCTGCTGGCTGGGCGGAAACACGTCCACCACGCGGTTGATGGTCTGGGCACAGGAGTTGGTGTGCAGGGTGCCCAGGGTAAGGTGGCCGGTTTCAGCCAGGGTCAGCGCCGCCTCGATGGTCTCCAAGTCGCGCAACTCGCCCACCAGAACCACATCCGGATCCTGACGCAGGATGCGCTTGAGCGCCTCCTGGAAGCTCTTGGTGTCGTTCTTCACCTCGCGCTGGTTGACCACGCACCCCTTGTGCGGGTGCAGGTACTCGATGGGATCCTCCACGGTGATGATGTGCCCGTGGGTGTTGGTGTTGATGTGATCGAGCACCGCCGCCAGGGTGGTGGATTTACCGGAGCCGGTGGGTCCGGTCACCAGCACCAGGCCGCGGGGGCGGCTGGCGATCGACTTGATCACCTGCGGCAGTTTCAATTCGTCGAAGGTCGGAATTTTCTGCGGAATCACCCGGAACACCGCGCCCACGGCGCCGCGCTGCACAAAGATGTTGGCGCGGAAACGGGCCACTCCCTTCACGCCGAAGGAGCAGTCCAGCTCGTTTTCCTCCTCGAAGCGGTGGCGCTGGGCGTCGTTCAGAATGCTGTAGGCCAGGCGCTTGGCCTCCGGCGGTGTAACCACCTCGAACTTAGTCATCTGCTGCATTTCACCATTCAGCCGCATGGTGGGCGGCAGACCGGTGGTGATGTGCAAATCGCTGGAGCCCGCCTCTACCATCTCCTGCAACAACTGATACAAATTCGTCGACATATTCTCGCTATTCCTTACCCGAGTGGTGGCTGCTGTGTTTGTGGACGGACGGATCAGTCGTCCATGGTGCTGGCAAACACTTCATCCACGGTGGTAATCCCCTCCAGCATCCTTCGGATACCGGTCATACGCAGCGTCTCCATCCCCCTGGAAATCGCACACTTCTTCAATTCATCCGAGTTGGCCCCCTTGTAGATCATTTCGCGGATCGCCTCGTCCAGTACCATGATCTCGTACAACGCCACCCGGCCCTTGTAGCCGGTGTTGTTGCAGGTGGGACACCCCTTGCCCTTGTATACGGTGGCCTTGTCCGCCGCCTGCTGGGTGAGACCGAGCCGCACCAGGGTGTCCTTTTCCACATCGAACGGCTCGCGGCATTCGGTGCAGATGCGCCGGGCCAGACGCTGGGCCAGCACCAGGATCACCGAGGAGCCGATCATGAACGGCTCGATGCCCATATTGAGCAAACGGGATATGGTGCTCGGCGCATCGTTGGTATGCAGGGTGGACATCACAAGGTGACCGGTGAGCGCCGCCTTGATGGCGATCTCGGCGGTTTCACCGTCTCGAATCTCACCGACCATGATGATGTCGGGATCCTGACGAAGGAAGGAGCGGAGCGCGGCCGGGAAAGTCAGGCCCTGGTCCTCCTTCACCAGCACCTGATTGATGCCGAACAGGTTGTACTCCACCGGATCCTCGGCGGTCATGATGTTGGTTTCCACGTCGTTCACGTGGTGCAGCGCCGAATACAGGGTGGTGGTTTTACCGGAACCGGTGGGGCCGGTCACCAGCACCATGCCGAACGGGCTTTCGATGGCCCGCAGGAAGTCCTTGTAGCCCTTTTCCGGGAAGCCCAGCTTGGCCAGATCCAGGGTCAGGTTGCCCTTGTCCAGAATACGCATCACGATCTTTTCGCCGAACAGGCAAGGCAGTGTGGAAACACGAAGATCGACCTCGCGGTCCTTCAATTTCAGCTTGATACGGCCGTCCTGCGGAATGCGGCGTTCGGCGATGTCCAGGTTGGCCATGATCTTGATACGGCTGGTGAGCGCCGCGCGCAAGCGCATGGGCGGGTTCATCACCTCGTACATGGTGCCGTCAATGCGGTAACGCACCCGGAACTTGGTCTCGTACACCTCGATGTGAATATCGGAAGTGCCCTTCTTGATCGCCTCGGCCAGAATCAGGTTGACCAGCTTGACCACCGGCGCGTCCTCGGCGGCATCCGCGCCGTCGTCGCCGTCGTTGGCCTCGTCCACCACGTCCACGTCATCCTGCTCGTCCAGGCCCGCCATCACGTCCTGGAACTGGCTGGCGGAGTCGTAGTAGGTGTCCATCGCCTCGGCGATGGCCAAGGGTGAGGCCAGCACCGGCTCGATTTCATAGCCGGTCATGAACTTGATGTCGTCGATGGCGAATACGTCGGAGGGGTCCTCCATCGCCACCGTCAGGCGGTTGCCCACGCGCTTGACCGGAACGGCGCGGTACTTCTGCACCACCTCCATGGGGATCTGCTTGATCACCTGCGGGTCGATTTTGGCGTTGCGCAGGTCCACCGCCGGCAGACGGAAATACTGCGACAGAAACTGCACCAGGGCCGCCTCGGTGCAGACATTCATCTTGAGCATGGTGGCGAAGAAGCGGGTGCCTTCGCGCTCCACTTCCTGCAAAACAGCCTGATACTGTTCCTGGGTGATTAGTCCGCCTTCAATAAGGCGATTGCTCAGGTGCTGCTGGATCAAGCCAACACTCCGTTTCTGCAAAGAGGTTGTCGGTTCCCAAAAAACATCCGCCGTCACGGACCGCGGCCAAAGATGGCGCGCTAGACAATTTATCGGCAGGAAACGGGGGTGATCTTAGTGAAATCTTTCCCCGTTGGAGGGGGGAACGGGGGGCACGGAGGAAGGAGGGCGCAGGGGACGGCGCCGGAAATGAAATTGTCTGTTATAAATGCAGGGCTGGAAATCAGTCCTCGATCTGCGCGCCCAGCCGCTCCCATTCGATGGTCAGTCGGGCCACCTTGTCCTCCACCCGGCGGTGCTCGGTCAGCACCTTGTCAAAGCGGGTGCCGTCGGAATAGATATCCGGATCGGCCAGTTGCACGGCCAGTTCTCCCAACTTCGACTCCAGCTTTTCCAGTTGGGATTCCACTTCGGCCAGTTTCGATTCCAGCTTCCTGCGCTCGCGGGCGGCCTCCCGGTCCGGTTTGGCCTTGGCGGCGGACGCCTCGGGTGCCTTCGCGGCGGGTTTTCCGGTCTGGGGTTGTGGTTTTTGCGGCGTGCTTGCGGGGGCTGCGCCGCCGCTCTCCCGCTGCGCCAGATACTCGGCATAGGTGCCGTCAAAACTGGTCAGCTTGCCGTCCTTGATTTCCACCACCCGGTTGGCGATGCGGTGGATCAGGTGACGATCGTGGGTGATCAGCATCAGGGTTCCATCGTATTCGGTAAGCGCCTCCTCCAGCACGTCGCGACTGGGGATGTCCAGATGGTTGGTGGGCTCGTCCAGCAACATCAGATTGGCCGGACGGATCAGCATGCGGGCCAGCGCCACGCGGGCCTTTTCACCGCCGGACAGCACCTCCACCTTCTTGAGCTGGTCGTCTCCGGTAATCAAAAAGCGCCCCAGGATGCCCCGGATCCGCGCCACCGGGTCGGTGGGGGCCACCGACTGCACCTCCTGATAAGCGCTGTTCACCGGCGACAGGGTCTCCAGGGTGTGCTGGGCGAAATAGGCGGAGGTCACCTTGTGGCCCGGGGTGACGGTACCGGAATCGGCCTGCTCGGCACCGGCCAGAATTTTCAGAAACGTGCTCTTGCCCACGCCGTTGGGTCCCACCAGCGCCACCTTGTCGCCCCGAAACAGGGTGAAAGAGAAATCGGCGAACACCCGGTTATCCTCGAAGTGCTTGCTCAGTCCCTCGGCCACCAGCACCTCGCGTCCGCTGGGCACGGTGGCGGGGAAACGGAAATCTACCACCCGCTCGACCTTCTCGATGGGAACCGTGTCCTTCTCCAGCTTCTTGAGCTGCTTGGCGCGGCTCTGGGCCTGGCGCGCCTTGGTGGCCTTGGCCCGGAACCGTTCCACGAACGCCTGCATGCGTTCCGATTCCTTCTGCTGGTTGCGCGCGCGTCCCTGTTCCACCTCCCGCTCCTGCTCCCGCTGGACCAGAAAGGCGTCGTAGTTTCCCTTGAACGTGCGCACCGTGCCGCTGATCACCGCGCAAATGCGGTTGGCGTACTGGTTCAGAAAGGCTCGGTCGTGGGACACCACCAGCACCGCGCCCGGGTAGCCGGTGAGAAACTGCTCCAGCCACTCCACCGCGAAGGTATCCAAGTGGTTGGTGGGCTCATCCAGCAACAACAGTTCGGGGGCAGTCACCAGTAGGCGCGCCAGCGAGATGCGCATGCGCCAGCCGCCGGAAAAGCTGCCGCAGGGGCGGTCCATTTCCGCATCGGAAAACCCCAATCCGCCCAGAACCTTGCGCGCGTCCGCCTCGCGGGTGTACCCGCCCATGACCTCCATGCGTTCGGTAAGCCGTCCATACTGCTCCACCAGCTTGTCCATCTGGTCCGCCGAGGCCGGGTCGGCCATGCGCTGTTCCATCTGATGCAGATCGTGGGTGAGGGAGGCCAGTTCCGCATCGCCACCCAAAACTTCCTCCAGCACGGTCACGTCGCCGCTGGCGGGGGGCTCCTGCCAAAGGGCGCCAATGCGAAGCCCTTTTTTGGTGCGCACCACCCCTTTTTCGGGGGCGATTTCGCCGGCGATGATGTGCAGCAGGGTACTCTTGCCCCGGCCGTTGGCGCCCACCAGCCCCACCCGGTCGCCACTGTTGATGGACAGGGAAACGGCCTCCAGCAGGGGCCGTCCGCCCATGCTGTGGCTGATATTGTCGACGGTGAGCATGCGGGTGTCCCTGAAAAACGTGGCGCCCCGGACGGGCCGGGAAAGCACTTATTTTACCACGGCGATACCGCCCGTTGCGGGCACTCGTGACAACCCCGGTATATAGTTGAATGAGACTAGGCACCCCTGAAGGGGAGTGCGAGTGGAAAACCTCACGGGGGAGTCCATGAACCAGGAAATCTCCGAACTGCGGGTGGTGCGGGACGGGGTGGACATTCCGGATATTCACCGGCTGCACGTGTTCCGCGCCCACGGCGGGTACGCGGCGCTGGAAAAGGCACTACACCTGCCCGCGGCGCACATCATTCGCGAACTCACCACTTCCGGCCTGGGTGGCCGCGGCGGAGCCGGGTTCCCCACCGGGCGCAAGTGGCAGACCGCTCGGGACGCCCCCGGAGTGCCGGTGGTGGTGGCCAACGGCGACGAAAGCGAACCCGGCGCATTCAAGGACCGGGAACTGATGGAAACCCTGCCGCACCGGATTCTGGAAGGGGCGCTGATCGCGGCGCACACGGTGGGGGCCGATCAGGTCATCCTGTTTGTGCGCGGCGAATACGACCGCGCCCACCAGCGGCTGACGGAGGCGGTGGCCGAGGCTTCCGAGGCCGGCATCATCAGCGCGCTGACGAACACGCCGGGTGACGCGGTGTCGGTCCATTTGCATCGCAGCGCCGGGGCCTATATCTGCGGCGAGGAGACCGCACTGATCGAAGCCCTGGAGGGCAACCGCCCCATGCCGCGCGGCAAGCCGCCCTTCCCGGCGGTGTCCGGCTACCTGGGCCGTCCCACGGTGATCAACAACGTGGAAACCCTGGCTGCCGTGCCCGCCATCCTGAACCGGGGCGGCGACTGGTACCGGGCCCTGGGCGCCCCCGACTGCCCCGGAACACGGGTGTTCTCCCTGTCCGGAAACGTGCGCTTCCCCGGCAATTACGAGTTACCTACCGGCACCCCCCTACGCGCCCTGATCGAGGGGCCGGGAGGCGGCGTGCCCGGCGATCGGGCCATCAAGGCGGTGATTCCCGGCGGCACCTCCACCCCGCTGCTGACCCCGGACATGCTCGACGCGCCGCTCTCTCCACAGGGGCTGGCGACCGTGGGCAGCGCCCTGGGCACCGGGTCGGTGATTGTCTATGACGAAACCAACTGCATGGTGGACCTGGCCGCCAACATGAGCCTGTTCTACCGGGACGAGTCGTGCGGCAAGTGCACCCCGTGCCGGGACGGCACCCACCTGATGCACGAGATTCTGTCCCGCATCGAGGCGGGCACCGGCGACCGGGACGATCTGGCCCAACTGGAACGGATCTGCGGCTACGTGCCCGGCGGCTCCGTTTGCGGGCTGGGGCCCGCGGCGGTGGCGCCGGTGGCCTCCTCCCTGCGCCACTTCCGGGGGGAATACATGGACCACATCAGCGGGGGCCACTGCCCGGTGTTCAAACGCTACGAGGTGCGCGGCCAGTGTTTTCCGGTCATCCGATCCCCGTAGACGTCAGGGGGATCACCATCCTCCCGTGTCTGGCTCCCGACCGGTTTCCCATGGGTGGCCCGCTCCCGTTCACCTGTGGACAGACACCGGTTTCCGGGTGTCTACTTAACGGATTAAGCCATCATTTCGCGGGTGTGGCTGCATCAAGGGGTGAACGGGATGAACAATCAAACGGACCACGGAAGCCGTGCGGAGTCCTCGGATGGAACGGCCCAGGCCATGTTTGGCGCGGGATGTTTCTGGGGGGTGCAGGCGGCCTTCGACCGGGTGGACGGGGTGGTGGAAACTGCCGTCGGCTATGCCGGCGGCGCCACGGACCACCCGGAGTACAAGCAGGTGTGTAGCGGTGACACCGGCCATGCGGAAGTGGTGCACGTCACCTTCGATCCGGCCCAGGTCAGCTACCAGCAACTGCTCAATGTCTTCTGGAGCATCCACGACCCGACCCAGATGAATCGCCAGGGGCCGGATGTGGGAACCCAGTACCGAACCTGCGTGTTCGCCTTTGACGGGGAACAGGAAAAGACCGCGCGCGCCTCCTTGGAAAAGCTGGCCGCCAGTGGCCACTACAACCGGCCGGTAGCCACCCGCATCGAGCCGTGGGCCCCCTTCTGGCGGGCCGAGGATTACCACCAGAAATATCTGGAAAAGCGCGGCCTTTCCTTCTGCCACTAAGGCCGCAAGCAGGCACAAAACCGCACACTATGCACACATTTTGTGTCTGGTGGCGGACATCGGTGGGACCGAAACGGTAAGGGAAGCCGTCGCGATGCGGGTGCGTTGTAGCGGCAGTCCCGAATCAGGGGGGAGTCATGCAGCACGTCATCAGTCAACCGGCCGCCCGGCCGGAACGGATCGCACCGGTCACCCTGCTGGTGCCGGTTACCCTCACCTGGGAGGACGGCACCGAAATGCCGGTGTCGGCGGTGGGGTTCAGCCCGGCCGGCATGCTGGTATCGGACGCGGGGAACCCGGAACCGGGCACCGCATGCACCCTCACCATCCGCTTTGGCGACAACATCGAATACGCCGCCCTGCGACTCCGTGCCCGGGTGGTGGGCACCAGCGCCAGCGGCACCATGGTGTCGTTTTCCGAAAGCGCCACCCGCAACCTGCAACAAATCCGCGCCCTGTGTTACCTGTCGCCCCACGGGCGGCAGGCCGCCTGAGCGCATACCTGTCCGGGAAAATCAGCCCCCCGGCGGGGCGTCTATGGGGCAGGTGTCGTCCACGTTCCACCATGACGGCACCTGACAGGCGTTGCCAAAGGTGGCGCAGGCGCCGGTCCAGGGATTGCGCGCCTGCACCGGGTCAAACAGGGTGATGCACACATCCGGGTGCGACGCATCGCAGGCATCACCGATCCCATCGCCGTCCGTATCATACTGGTCCGGATTGAATACGGTGGGGCAGTTGTCGGCGGAGTCGGGCACGTCGTCCCGGTCCGGGTCGCCGGGCAGCGGGCAGTCGCCATGCAGCACCAGCCAGCCGGAGGGAACCTGGTCCATGCCTGCCACCATCTGGCAGGTGCCATCCACCGGGTGGATGGCCGCCAACGGTAACCCGCCGATTGCGGCGGCCGCCGGCTGCGGCAACACCTGGGTGTGCAATTGCTGGAGTGAGCCGCTAACCAGCAGCCCAAGCGGCACCCCGTACGCCTCGGCCGCCTGACGCAAGGCATCCAGCCCGGCCGGGTCGAAGCCCGGCCACCCGGTCACCCCGCCGTGCCCGTCGCCCACCAGAATCACCCGCCCGTCGGCATCCAGCCCGTCCAGCTTCCCGTCACGCAGATCCTCGGTCAACGCAATCACCCGCTCAAACGCGGGGGTGTCCGCCAATCCCACCGCGGCCAGCGCCGTGCCGCGCGCGGCGATCATTTTGGAAATACCGCCCAGCAGCGCCGCATACCGGCGCTCCCCCTCACTCGCGTGTGCATCCGCCGGATCGGCGGGAAGGGTGGTGAACGGGTCGAAACCAAGGCCTTCGGAAAGACGGCGCCCGAGCGCCTCCATGCGGTTCCCGCGCGCACCCGCACTTCCGGCCAACAGGTGCGTGAGCGGGGTTACCGCCACCTGCGCGGCCCCTTCAGGCAAAACGCCACACAGGGGCCCGCTCCGATCTGCACTTCAATCGCCGTGGCTTCGTCCATGTAGCGGCCGCCTTCGGCGCACACCAGCAGGGGCCCACCATCGGAAATGGTGATCCGGAACCCACCCCGCTCGGTAACCACCGGCCCGGCCAGGGGATCCCCCTGCCGCCCCTGGGAGGTGAGCGCATATACACGCACCGTAGCCCCGTCCACCGGCCCCTTGGACACCACGCCGGAAACCTCGCGCGTGGCGGTGACTCCCCCGCAAGCGGTCAGCGCCACAAGCAGGCTCGCGCCGCACACGGCGCGTATCAGCCACGGGTTCAACCGAGCCGAAATCATCAGACCACCCTCCATCGGGATGCCACGGACCGCCCCTCTGAGCGTGTCGTTAACCATGCCTGATTTTACAGCATCCAGCGGATTGCCGCCACGGCTCACGTATCGCACACCCCGTTGACGGCGTCACACACCACGGCGTCTGGATCGGCGCACACGTCCCCTTCGGCGGAGCACAGGTCGGGGGCGGTGGCCGGGGGGGCCTCCACCACGGCGGGGGGTTCCGCAATGGCAGCGGGAGGGCGGTTCACCAGTGCGCCCGCGGCGATCAGCACGGCAATGCCCAGTACCCCGCCCACGGCCCACATGACACGCCCCCGGCTCATGCCACGTGGACCGCCAGTTTGCCCACCACGTGCCCGTCCTCGCTGATCCGGTGCGCGTCCGCCAGCCGCTCCAGCGGGAATATCTGCTGCAGGTGCGGTTTCAGCGCCCCGGCCTCGATCTGCTCGTGCAGGTACTTGAGGCCGTGAGGATCGGGCACCACCGCCAGAAACAGACACTGGCGTTTGTCACCCACCCATTTGAGCAGTTTGGTACGCAGCATGCCGCCCAGATCGGGACTGGTGCTCACGTAGCGCCCGGCGGGCAGCAGCCGCGTGACCGCCGCGCTGTAGTCGTAGGCCCGCACCGGGTCGAAAATCACGTCGAAGGCCGGCCCCTCCGGCACACCGCCGGTGTCGTAGGCAATCACCTCATCCGCCCCCAGCCCCCTGGCAAAATCGGCATTCTTGGCGGAGGCGGTAGCGGTCACATGGGCGCCATAGTTTTTGGCCAGTTGCACCGCAAAGTGCCCCACACCGCCGCTGGCGCCGGTAATCAGCACCCTTTCCCCCTTTTGCATGCGCGCCTTGAGCTTGAGCGCCTGCAACGCGGTGAGCGCCGCCAGTGGCACGCAGGCGGCCTCGTCGTAGCTCAGGGAGGGCGGCTTTTTGTAAAGGAATGTGGCGCGACTGCGCACGAATTCGGCGGCGGCCCCGTCCCGCCGGTAATCCAGCAGGGCGTAAACCTCATCCCCCGGCTGCACCGAGGTCACATCCACCCCCACCCGCTCCACCACGCCGGACACGTCGGAACCGGGCACCCGGGGAAAGCCCCCCTTGAGCGGCAGCTTCAACTGCCTGGAGCGGATCTTCCAGTCCAGCGGGTTGACGCTGGTGGCACACACCCGGATCAGCACCTCGTCGTCCCCCGGTTCCGGCACGGTGAGGGACATCTCCCGAAGCACTTCGGCCGGACCGAAGGCGTTATAGGCAATGGCTTTCATGGCCACCAGTTTACCCCACCCGAAACCAAACCGCCCCCGGAAACCCCGGAGAGGGGTTCCGGAGGCGGGCCATCGCACGCCGGGATTTTACGCGCTGGCCGTTGGGCCTTCGCCGGGAGTGGGAGATGGCCGGTCAGCGCTGCCGCCCCCACAAAAAAAAGATGCCGCCGATGAGGATCACCGCACCCCACTGGGCTATCAGTTGTTCGGCGTTGATGCGCGCCTTGAGCGGCCCCTTGTGGGGGGGATCCCACAGGGGGGCATAGTTGGCCTGGAACTTCACGTCCCCCAGGATCGGAAAATACCACGGCGGAACCACCGCCATGCCGATGAAGGCCAGCACGATGATCGTCTTGACGGCTTTCCGGTATGCACTCACAGGGGTCCTCCCACGGGTTTTCCCCTATCGGTACCCGGAATCGGGGCCACAAGTCAAATCCGCCGGAGCATGGCATACTGGGTCCGTAGTTACCGGATGCAAAATCGCATGATTGAACCGACCGCCACCACCCGCCCGCTTCGGCGCTATGCGTTCTGGGCGGTATTTTGCTCTGGCGCGGTGCTTGCGCTGGGAGCGGGGGCATGCACGGTGCCGATCGGGTGGGATCTGCTGACCACCGGTGGCACCCGTGTTCTAGGTGGACCCGAAGGGTGGCTGTTGATCTCCCTGTTCGGCGGGGTGCCCTTCGTGGCCGGGCTTATGCTGCTGGTGATCGGCACCCGCCTGCTGGACCTGCCGGGGAACGCGCACTCCGCCGCCGGGCTGGCCATGTTCGCGGCGGGGCTGTGCGCGGTTTCCGCAATCAACCTGTCCGCCGTTGCGAGTAGTAACCTGCGGCGGAATAATTGGGGTGAACTGTTCGTGCTGGGCGGCGTGCCGCTCGTCACCGGCATGGCCGGGCTGGCCCTTGCCGTGTGGACGCTGACCCGCCAACCGTGGGAGGCAAAACCGGAATGACCCAGGGCAACCCCATGCCACCGGCCAGTAATTGCGACATCACCTATTCCGTATCGCTGGACTTCTGGACCGATCCCGGCACCGAGCGAACCGCGCTGGCCCGCCATACCGGCATTCCGGCGGACGAATTCTACCGGGCGGACAGACAGCCGGACCGGGGCCACCGCGAGAAGTGGTACATCACCTCCGAAATGGATGCGGACGCGCCGCTGGACGAGCATATAGCCTCCCTGCTGGAGGCATTTTCGCAGCCGGATGACGACCGCCCCTTCCCCGCCATTCAGGAGGTGGTGCTGAACATCCGCCACTTTCCCGGAAACGGGTCCACTCCCCCCGCCATCGACATGCCCGCCACGTTGATCTGCCGCCTGCACCACTACTGCCCGGGGCTGCGGATTTCGATTTCCGGAACGCCCGGAGCGGGCGATGAAGCGCGCGCATAGGCACCGTCGGCCCGCGCTGGCGTTCCCCGCCCCATTCATGGAAGAATCACCGGCGGGTGCGTGCGCCCACTCAACCTCCAGCCACCGGGAGCACCGTGGAAATCCGCGTTTATTATGAAGATACCGACTGCGGAAACGTGGTCTATTACGCCAACTACCTGCGCTATTTCGAGCGCGCCCGCACCGAATTCCTGCGCCGCTTCGGGGTAAACGTGGCCGAGTGGATGGAGCACGGCATCCTGTTCACCGTGGCCGAATGCTTTACAAAATACCGGGCCCCCGCCGTGTATGACGACCTGCTGCTGGTCACTACCGAAATCACCGAGGTGGGAAAAGCCCGTTTCTCGCTGGCCCACGAGATCGTGCGTGAATCGGACGGCAAGCTGCTGGTGACCGGCTCCACGGTGATGGCCTGCGTCAAGGAGGGACGCCCGTTCCGCATTCCGGACGACATCCTCCACAAATTGCACCGCGCCACCGGCTAAGCAGCGATATTTTTTTCGTTCCCCCGCCCCGGATCGGCGGACTCGTCTACCGGGCGACGGCATCAAACCATCCGTTTTTAAACCGATCCCTTCCTGACCATCTACTTGGCAAGCCCCTTTGCCCGGCTCTCAGGCGACCTGCGAAGCCCCTCGCAAGGGCGATACGGGAAATTCCGTGCCTGGCCTACATTGCGTGCAGGCCGGGATCGGCGGTCCCTCTCCTCCCTTCCGCAGCCACCAGGGGTGGCTGTCCCGCACTCCCGTCGGTCCCGGCCTACTCCGTTGCTCATCCCGCAGCGGAACCCTTCTTCCGCCGCCCCCAATCCGGGCGGTCCCGCCATCCCGGCGCCCCCGTTACCCTTATTCAGCGGGGGCGCCGCGCCGGCATGCAAATTCACGCCGGATACCCTTTGTCTGCGCTATCATCAACCGTCCCCTTCCCCGAGGGGGACCGGGTGTCATCTGGACACGGCGGCGGGGCGCCGGTGTACGGGCGCATAACGCCCCCGGGCTTTCATGAACAACCGGTTTCTGGCTGAGCGCGGCTTCGGCCTGCGTTTTGTGCGTGGCGACGTGGCGGGCGGCATCACCGCCGCCGTGGTGGCCCTGCCCCTGGCCCTGGCGTTCGGAGTGGCCTCCGGCGCCGGTCCTCTCGCTGGGCTGTACGGGGCCATTCTGGTGGGCTTTTTCGCCTCCCTGTTCGGTGGCACCCCGGCCCAGGTTTCCGGCCCCACCGGCCCCATGACCGTGGTCATGGCCGCGGTGGTCATTCAATACGCCCACCATCCGGCATTGGCCTTCACCGTGGTGATGCTGGGCGGCCTGATGCAGATCGGCTTCGGCCTGCTCAAACTGGGGCGCTACGTCACCTACATTCCGTTCCCGGTGGTGGCCGGGTTCATGACCGGCATCGGCAGCATCATCGTGATTCTCGAAATCGCCCCTCTGCTCGGCCACCCGGTATCGTCGGAAGGGGTGTTCACCGCGCTGGCGCAACTGCCCGGCGTGCTGCTGCACGGCGACCCGGCCACCCTTGCGCTGGGCGCGATCGGTCTCGGCTGCATGATCCTGCTGCCCGCGCCCCTGCGCCGCTGGATGCCGCCGCCCCTGTTTGCGCTGGTGGTGGTCACCCTGCTGGCCCCGCATCTGGCGCCGCACAGCCCGGTGATCGGCCCGATTCCCCACGGCCTACCGCATTTCCTGCCACCACAATTCGAGGTGGCTGAAATCCCCCATATGCTGCGCTCGGCCTTTTCGCTGGCGGTGCTTGGCTCCATCGACAGCCTGCTCACCTCGCTGGTGGCCGACAACGTCACCCGCACCCACCACCACTCCGACCGGGAGCTGGTGGGGCAGGGCATCGGCAATGTGGCTTCCGGCCTGTTCGGCGCCAACCCCGGCGCCGGAGCCACCATGCGCACCCTGGTCAACGTGCGCGCTGGAGGCCGCTCGCCGGTGGGCGGTATGGTGCACGCGCTGGTGCTGCTGGCGGCGGTGCTGGGGCTGTCCCCACTGGTGAGCGGCATCCCGCTGGCGGCGCTGGCGGCCATTCTGATTCACGTGGCATGGCAGATCGTCGACCTGCGCTACATCCGCACCCTGTACCGGGCCGACCGGGCGGAACTGGCGGTAATGCTCACCGTGGCCCTGCTCACCGTGACCGTGGACCTGATCTCGGCAGTGGGGGTGGGGGTGGTAATGGCCAGCCTGATCTCGGCGCGGGAGCTGTCCGCCCATCAGCTGGCCCAGTTGAACATCGTCTCCAGCGAAACCGACGCCGCACCGTTCACCGACGAGGAACGGCAACTGCTGCGCCGTGCCCGGAGCCGGGTGATGGTGGTGCACCTGTCGGGGCCGTTCAGTTTCTGTTCCGCCCAGGACATGGTACGCCGCATGGCCGCCGTCGGGGCCGGCTGGCGCGCGGCGGTGCTGGATCTGACCGACGTGACCCTGGTGGACGCCTCGGTGGCCATGGCCATCCGCGAGGTGGTGGCCGCCCTCACCGACAACGGCACCCCGGTTTTCCTGGTCGGTCACGACCGCGAAGTGGCCCGTGACCTGGAACGCATGGAGGCGCTGGGGCGCATGCCCGCCGAGCGCCGGGTGGAGAGCCGTGCCGAGGGCATCCGCCGCGCGGTGGAACTGGCCTTGGACGGGGAGGAAACCACCCCGGTCGCCTGAACCCCCTTGCGTTCGCCCCCAAACCGGGCGATTCTTTTGGAGAGAGACTGTTGATCCATCGCGCAGGGAGGGGTGCCGTGCACAGGCGGGTTGTACCGATACTGATCGTAATGCTGACCGCGGCCGCCATGACCGTTGTGGCCGCCCCGGCGTTCGCCCAGGATGCCGCTCCCAAAAAATGGTCCGGTGCCGTCGAGGCCGGAGTGGTGAGCACCGGCGGAAACACCAAAACCAGCAGCACCAACCTCAAGGCCAAGGCGGTGCGCGAAGGCACCCGGTGGCGCTTTACCACCAACGCCGCCATGCTGCACACCCGCGATACCGGCCTCACCACCGCCGAACGGTACCTGGCCTCGGTGCAGGGCGACATCAAGTTCACCACCCGCAGCTACCTGTTCATCAACACCACCGGCGAAAAAGACCTGTTCAGCGGCTTCACCTACCGCATCTCCGAAACCGTTGGTTACGGCCGTCACCTGCTGGACCGGGAACGTGTGGACATCCACACCGAGATCGGCGCCGGTGCCCGCCAGAGCGAGGTGGAGGCCGCTGGCGACCACATCGACGAAGCCATGGGGCGGCTGGTGGCCAAGCTGGCCTGGAAGGTATCGCAAACCGCCACCTTCGCCGAGGAGATCACCTCCGAAATCGGTGAGGAGTCCACCGTCAGCCGCTCGGTCACCAGCCTGCTCACGCAGATATCCGGCAGCCTCTCCACCAAGCTGACCTACACCTTCCGCAACACCACCAGCGTGCCCCCCGGCACCCGCAAAAACGACTGGGAAACCGCCCTCACGCTGGTGTTCAACTATTAGCCCGACCCACTTGGGACTGGACAACCGCTGCCCTCCCGTCGGATCGTTACCGGATGAACGCGCCCTTCGCTATCGCCTATCTGACCCCGCGCATCCTGCGCCACGTCACCGCCTTCAACATGACCGACGCGGGCGTAACCCGCTATCTGGACGCCATGAACTCCCTGGCGGACGACCTGCAACAGGCCGCCGCCCCATTTCACATGCTGTTCGACGCACGCGAAAAATCGTTTGCCAAATTCGATGCCCAGAAGCGCATCTCCCTCGGCATGCGCGAGCGACTGGAAGGCCGCCCCATCGGGCGCACGGCGCTGGTGTCGATGAACTGGCAGGGGGCGGGCAATGCGGACGGCATCCCCTCCTTCGACGACATTCCCGCCGCCTGGCGTCACCTGACCGGCGGCCCCGACCACCCATGGCCCGCCGTGTCGCTGGTGTCCGGCTCCACCGGCGCGGGCAAGAGCACCTTCTCCCGCTACCTGTGCGCGGAAAGCGGGGCACTGCACCTGTCCATCGACGAATGGATGACCACCCTCTATTTTGACGACCGCCCCACCGACCCCGACGCCGCCGGATTCGACTGGTACATGGCCCGCATCGGCCGCATCGAAGCACTGATGCGCGTGCAGGCGGAGCAGCTGGTGGCAAACGGCACGCCAGTGGTGCTGGACCTGGGTTTCACCACCCGCGACCACCGCTCCGTCTGGCTCGACTGGGCCGCCGCCCTGCCCGTGCCCCATGTCGCCCCGCCGCGCCTGCATTTCGTCGATCTGCCCGCCGACGCCCGGTGGCGCAACGTGGAATTGCGCAACCGGGCGCCGGACCGGCACAGCATGCACGTCACCCGCGACATGTTTGACTTCATGGAAGCCCGCTTCGAACCGCCCACCGCCGACGAGGGTGATCTGGCCGTGGTGCGCTGGTAACGGAGCTACCCCACCCCCCGGTTCACCGCGCTCACCACCGCGTTCAACGATGCGGTAAGCACGCTGCCGTGCAGCCCCACGCCGTACACCACCGGCCCGCCATCCACGCTCAGTTGCACCACCGCACACGCCTGCGCCCCGGCGCCAGGACCCAGGGCCTGCTCGGTGTAGTCGAGCACTTCGGCCCGGATGCCAAAGCGGTCGGCCATGGCGTCCACCAATGCTGAAACCGGCCCGTTGCCGCTGCCGGTCACCGGGTGCGATTCACCCGCCCGCGCCATCACGCCGGTCAGGCGCGTCACGCCGCTGTCCGCATCGCCGGACGCCCCATGCACCTCCACCAGCTGGAAGGGCGCCACGCGCACGTATTTCCGGGTGAAAAGTTCCCACACCCGCCCGGCGGAGAGTTCCCCCCCGTCCGCGTCGCTTTCCGCCTTGATGTGCCGGCCGAATGCCACCTCCAGCCCGCGCGGGAGGCGCAAGTCACAAAACGTTTCCAGCACGTGGGCGGCGCCCCCCTTGCCAGACTGGCTGTTGATGCGCACCAGCCGGTCGCAGCCCCCGCCCAGGTCCGCCGGGTCGATGGGCACGTACGGCACCCGCCACGCGCCACCCGCTCGGACATGGGCAAGCCCCTTGCGGATGGCGTCCTGATGGGAGCCGGAAAAGGCAGTGAACACCAGTTCCCCCGCATATGGCTGGCGCGGCCCCACGGCCATGCCGGTGCACGCCTCGAACCCGGCCACCACCTCGGCCATGTTGGAAAAATCCAGCCCACAGTCCATGCCCTGGGTGTGCATGTTGAGGGCCAGGGTAACCAGATCCACATTACCGGTTCGCTCGCCGTTGCCGAACAGGGTGCCCTCCACCCGCTCGGCCCCGGCCATCATCGCCAACTCCGCCGCCGCCACCGCCGTGCCCCGGTCGTTGTGCGGATGCACACTCACGATCAATCCCTCCCGCCGGCCCACCGCTTGGCAGAAATATTCGATCTGATCCGCATACACGTTGGGGGTGGCCATTTCCACCGTGGCGGGCAGGTTGACGATGGCCTTGCGGCGCGGCGTCGGTTGCCACACGTTCATCACCGCGTCCACCACCTCCACCGCATAGTCGATTTCGGTGCCGGTAAACGATTCCGGGGAATACTCGTACACCCACGCGGTATCCGGCTGTTCCGCAGCGCATTCGGCCACCCAGCGGGCTCCCCGCACCGCAATCCCCTTCACCCCGTCCCGGTCCGTGCCAAACACCACCTCCCGCTGCAACGTGGAGGTGGGGTTATAGATATGCACCACCGCCCGGGGCGCCCCCTTGAGCACCTGGAAGGTGCGCCGGATATGTTCCTGGCGGCAGGTGGAAAGCACCTGAATGGTCACCTGTTCCGGGATGCGGGATTGTTCGATAAGCGCACGGATGAACGCCGCCTCCGTATCCGACGCGGCGGGAAAGCCCACCTCGATTTCCCGGAAGCCGATGGCCACCAGCATCTCCCACATGCGCATTTTGGCCGCTACCGACATGGGGGTTTGCAACGCCTGATTGCCGTCGCGCAAATCGACGCTGCACCAGACAGGGGCCGTGGTGATGGTGTTGCCCGGCCACTGGCGGCGGGGCATGGGAATGGGTTCAAACGGGCGGTATTTGCCCGGGGCATGAATGGACATGGTGCATCTCTCCTGATGGACCGTTGATTTAAAAATGGGAGGAACGAACGCGGCGCGATACGCCCGCCAGGCCGCCGTTAGCCGAGGCGGACGTTGGATAGGCGCAGCAGCACGAGCGCGCGCAGCGATGCGGGAGAGATGCAGATCGGGGATGTGATGGGATTTGACGTGAGATGCGACGTGAGACGCGTCATGGGGGTCATCCGCCTTTTTTCAAACAGGTTTCAGCAACAACAATGTACACGCCCGGAACTCCCGATCAGGAGGCCGGGCAGGTCAGTCGCAGTCGCGGAAACGGTGTTTGGGCAAATGAGTTCATGATGCAAGAAGGATAGCGGGGGTGGGTGGGGGTGGTCAAGGTGAGAGGATAGTTCGGCCCTGTACTTTTTACGCTCTTTGGCATTATCCTGGTAATTTTCCTATATTCCGTGGCCACTTCGATGCTCGATAACATCATTTCCTATTTCGATATGTGCCAGTGCGAGGGCACATCGCTACAACGAGGAATGAATTTTCGCCTACGTGGAGGCCATTCGGTTATCCTAATGTCGGTGAGAGCAAACGCGCCCTATCGTGATCGTGTTGAGGAAGATGGGTCCGTCCTAATTTATGAAGGGCACGACCTGCCGCGGTCTACCTCAGGACCTGACCCGAAATCAGTAGACCAACCGGAATTTCTGTCCGCTGGAAGGCGGACTGACAACGGCAAATTTCACCATGCAGCCCAAGAGTATAAGAACGGAAATAAAGGCCCTGACCTCGTTCAAGTCTACGAGAAGATCAACAAGGGCATTTGGGCGGATAATGGCTTCTTCCACCTACTAGACTCATGGATAGAGCACGACGGCACTCGACGTGTATTTAAGTTCAAGCTTGTCGCCGTGACCGCTCCGGAGGAGCCAAGCCTCGCTGTGGTCACAAATCCATCACCGGAAATCCGACGGCGCATCATCCCTACGCAAATTAAGCTTGCTGTCTGGAAACGAGATGCTGGGAAATGCATTATGTGCGGCGCAACCGACGAACTGCATTTCGACCACATACTCCCGTTCTCCAAAGGTGGTACTTCGCTAAAAGAAGATAACGTCCAGTTGTTGTGCGCCCGCCACAACTTGGAAAAAAGCGCGAAGATTCAGTAAGCTGGCGACTGGATAGTAGACAACATCTTATCTATCGCCTATCTGGATTAGGTGCAATAGAAACAATAGTTTTTCGAACCCCTTCCCCTTCCGCTTCGATCCCCCCTCACGGTCACACTACCCCCCTCCCCCCGGACACCCACCCCCGGAACAGCCCAACAACCGTCCATCCAAACCGGGCAGCGGATTTCTGGCAATTTGACACGTTTGATTCCCACATGTAGCCTTGTATTTGAGCAATTTTATTGCCCCTGTGTGTGGCGATGTGGTGAGCAAACGAACGACATATGGTGTCTGGCTGCCGGCGATGCTGTGCGTGATGTGCGCGGCGCCCGTGTGGGCGGAACCCCCATACCGGGGAGGGCCGGTTGTGGCCATGCCGTGGAGCGCCCCCGGCGCCGCATCCCCGGCCTCTCTGTCCCTGGCGCCGCCCACCCGCATGGCGCTGAAACTGGAGGGCGCGGCGGTAACCACCCTGCCCACCGGTGGCCACGACTGGAACCGGCAAAAGAGTGGTGATTCCGTGTCCGCCGAGTTGACCTACGTGCTGCCCGCCCAGGGACGTATGGTCCCCTACGTTGGATTGCGGGTGACCCACTTCATGCCCCAAGGGCCGGAACAGCGAGTCCTGTCCACCGATTCTCCGGCGGATTCCGAATACGGTGTCGGCGCGCGCAGCGGTCTGACCCTGATCACCGGCCGTCGCGGGCGGGTGCACATGGGGGTGGCCTATACTTTTTCCGAGCCCCCTTCGGCCACCCAAAACACCTTTCACCTCCCTTCCTCCGATACCCCGGACACCTCCCGTCTAGACCTGGCCCTAGTCTACTCCATCCATTTTTAGCATTTTGAAAATCGACTTTACGTCCCGGCGCGCCGCGTCATCGGTAATTTCCCCTTTCCCATGCCGATTCCCTAGTATTTTCGCCCCCTAAACCGAAAATTCCGACGCACCTTGCAATCTTCCGGTACTGCACCCCGCCAGCCGTCCCGAAGCAACATCATTCCACCCCTGCCTGGCGCAGCCGTGCCGAACGCGCGCCCGGACTTACTCACGGGCATCTCACCCCACGCGAAGGCACGCTCCCCGTACCTTTGCAAACTGCAACGCCATCTGCCATACTCGACAGCGGTTTTAGCGGGCTGCCATTACCCACGTGGCCATTTCACCCCGGCATGGCGGAGCCGGCTCACGGCATGCGGCCTCTGCACCGGATCCATGATGCCGAAACAGAGCGTCCGGGGTGAATATGCAGAAAATCTGGAATCAGGGCGCACCGTGGAATGGCCGGGATGCCACCGGAAAAAGGCCGCTACCGTCCCGCCCCCCCGGTTCCGGGGATGGAATTCAACGCGCCGCGGTGTTCGGGCGGGCTACCGGGAGACAGGCAGGTGGCCGCACAACAGCGGGCACTCCTCCGGCGGGTGCAGGTCGGGGCGCAATTCGTGCCGGCACACCACCCGCGCAGTGGCGCGCTCGATGCGCAGGGCAAGGTCGGGTCCGGCCTTGCGATGGTGATGGGCAAGTTGCGAAAGGTAAACCGGGGACGTTCCCAGCGCCTCGGCAAACCGCTTGCGCTCGGCCGTGGACAGTCGCTTGAGGTAATCGCTAAGCTTCATGGGAAAAACATTAGCGTTTTGAAATGATAGTGTCAAGAAACCTTTGCAAAAAAGTTTATTTTCGCAAAGTTTTGTCGGGGAGGGCGCCCGATGAGCGATAACCCGGATTCCGCCAGAGAGCGGGAAAAAGCACGCAGAGCCTTGGAACGAAAAGAGCGGCGGGCCATCCGGCGGGCCAACTTGAACGCCGTGCTGGATGAACTGTCCAAAACCCGCTTCCGCGACGGCCGGGGGGCGGTCAACTACATCGCCACCGTGATCGGCACCAGCCCATCCTACGTCTCCACCCTCAAGAACACGGACACCCGGGGCATCACCGACCGCTTTGCCCGCAAGATCGAACAGGCAATCGGCCGCAATGAGGGGTGGATGGATGAGGCGCCCCAGCAGCCCCCCCCGGTCCACGCGGCGGGCACCTTCAACCTGATCCCCAAGGCCCTGAACGCCGAGGTGGCGGGACGGGCCGGGCGGCTGCTGGCCGGCCTTAGCCACGAAGGGTGGGCCGCCATGCTGAACGTGACGCCAGGCCAGATCATCGAACTGACCCACGGACGCGCACTGTCCACCGAAGTGCTGGCGGCGCTGGCGCGGGTGGAAAACGTGTCCCTCAACTGGCTGTTGTACGGCAACGGCTCCCCCTACACCGCCACCGCCCCCGATACCGATCCCCAAGTAGCCGCCACCCTGCGCGAATATCTGGCCGAGGGAGGCGCGGACGACGGCCACTGGTGGTCCATCCACCTGCTGCGCGCGGAACATGGCGCATGCGTGGTGCTTACCCGTCCCGGGCATCTGGTGAACGCGCAGGGGGGGTGGATCGACTTTACCGAAGTGCGGGTGCTGGCGGGAAACCTGGGGCGGACCGCCCTCAACCAGGTGCGGCAGGAGGTGGACAAGGGCACCGTGTCGCTGGTGGAGGCCACGCCGGAGCAACTGTCCCGTCTGCGGGGCGGCGGTATGGGGAACCGGGAACTGCTGTCCCTGTGTGAGACGGGCAGTTCACTGACCGGACCCGCCGCCCTGCCCTATGCAGGCAGCGCCACCACCGAACGCAGGGCGTCGGAAGCCGATCAGGCCAGGCAATACGGGGTGGATCTGCTCAGCCCCGAGGAAGCTGAACAGATCCGCCTGCGCCGCAGTTTGCCGCCGGAGGAACTCGCCCGCTTCAACGAATACCTGCGACGTTTTTTTGCCGGGCAAAAAAACGGAAAAACCTAGCCCCGACCCCCACTTTCCCGTCTTTCGGGCCATGGTGACACGTCCCTGTAAAGCGAATGCCTCTCGCTGCCGACAAGAAGGGTGAAATTTCCGTTCCGGTGGAATTATGCCGGGCGACGCATGGGGAGAGGGACATATGACGCGCAAGAAAGCCGCGATATTTTCGGCATCGATTTTCCTGATACTGCTATTGGGCGGGCTCACGTTCTCCGTGTACGCCCGCGCACCCATCACCCAGGAGGTGCCGCGCAACCAGTTGATCAAGCTGCTGGAATCACCCACGGAGGCCCATTCCTACAAGGCCATCGATCCGCATGAGGAAGAAATCTCCCGTCTGTGCAAAGACATGCAACAGCGGGTGGGAGGGGCCGTGCATCAGGTGGTGCATAACAACAAGCGCACGCTGCGTACCCAGAACGCCCGCCCGGCGGTAATGAAACTGCGCACCCTGCTGGCCCAGAATGTTACCTCCGAGGTGGAAAAAAGTGCCTGCACGTCGGATGTGCTGAGCCGCATTCTCAAGGAGGCGGCAACCTGGCAACTGGCTGCCTGGCAGGGCATGGTCGCCGCCGGTGCATTCATGGACGCGGGCGAATACGGCGCTGCCGCCCAGGTGCTGGAGCGCATGCGCGACCTGAAGGACACCAACAAGGCACCGGACAGCTTGATTCCCCGGCTGGACCGGCTGATTCCCCATTTGCACATGATGACCGCCCGCGAGGCGCTGAAAGCCAAGGACCTCCCCCGGGCGGAACTGTTCACCCGCCGCGCCGTGACGTATATTCTGGTGCGTGGCGAAGCCTTCCCCGGACACCGCGGCCGGGGCTTCCTGGCCCTGGCGGACCTGTTCCAGGCCCAGGGCCGGAGCGCGGATGCGGAGCTGGTGGTGGCCGAGGTGATGAACCTGGCGCTGGCGGTAAACGACCTTACGGTGGTGGGTCCGGTAGCCTACCGCAAGGCGCTGCTCTCCGCCGAGCGGGGTGACATTGCCCTTGCGCGGCAACTGCTCAAGCGGTCAGTGCATTCGTACCAGGCCGCCGGCATTACCGACCGTCCCGGATACGCCCATGCGCTGGCCAACCTGAACGAACTGACCGTGTGGCCGGAGTGGGTTCCCTTGCGGACGTATCTGCCGGGCTAAGCCCTTGCCCGGGAGGCTCCCGATCCCGCACGATAGGGGCAAGGAGCCGCCCCATGAATGCCGATCCAATGGAGACCGAAGGCGCCGCGCAAACCCTGTGCGACGCGATTACCGCCCGCCGGGTGGTGGCCATGACCTATGCCGGGCGACCGGTGCGAATGGCCCCTCACGCGGTGTTCCGCAGTTCCGGCGGCCAGTTGCTGGTTACCGGAACGGATTTCCCACCCTCCAGCGGTGCCCCCGCACGGCCTGGCTTCCGCAGCTACGACCTGCGCAACATCCAGACGGTGCAGGCCACCGGCGAGGGATTTGACGTGGATGCGGGGTTCGACCCCGGTGCCCACCGGTTCCGCTTCGGAGTGGTGTGCAGCGTGGCGGATGCCCGCTAGGGATACCGGGTTACCGCTCCAGGGTGCCGGTCATCTCGAATACGCGCTTTTCCGCAATGGTGATCACGGTGCGGAAACTGAGGTTCTTCTTGCCGCCAAAGGAATAGGTGATGGTTTCCTCGGCAGGGCCGTCCGGCGTATCCCACCGGGCGCGGGCGAACAGGGTGCGGGAATCGGTCCACTCGGCCAGCCGCTCGCGGATGGTTCCACCACTGGCGATGCTGAACCAGCGCCCGGCCCCGCTGACCGGATCGATGCCGATCAGGTGCGCTTCGTTAAACGTGACCGGCTCCCCCGCGGTGTTGCTCTCCCCCTCGATGTTGCAGGCAATGGCCCAGCCCTCGGCCACCTTGTCGCACACCATGCGGGTGTCAAACGGGGTCAGCGCGCCGCCCTCCTCGAGCCGCTGGGCGGTGCCGTCCCACTTGCCGTCCAGCAGGTGATACTGGGCGACGGCCACGGGCAGCTTTTCCTTCTTGGCGGCTTTCGCTCCCGCCGGAATAAACAGCCCCGCCGCCAGCAGCACCGCAAACAATCCGTAAAATATGTCTCTCATCCGCAAATCCCCTTCCCTTGCATCCAGGCGCCGTCCGTGGCGCGAGGAGAGAGGTCCATTGCAGCATCGGTCGGCGAATCCGTCAAGGCGCCACGGCCTTGGAAGCGGCGGGCGAGCCGGAGAACCCGCCCGCGGACCCGGACCGGAACCGCTGCAACTCCTCCATCAGCCACTCTCCTGCGGGTTTTGGTGGCTGTCCCGGACACAGAGCCAGATAGGCCTGGCCGCTCCGCTCGCTGCGAGTGGCCGACTGGCGCACAAACGCTTCGGTGCTGGTGATCTGCTCCCGAAAATGGTTGTATTTGCGTGTCACATGGCGCACCGCCTGGTCCGGCGGATACGTCTTTCCATTTCGCTGCATGGAGCATCCGGAGTCCGCAATGAACGCCAGCAGGTGATCCACCTCCGCCCGCTGCGCCACCGGAACATCCGCGCCGGCGGGGACCGCCAGAAGGAACAGGGCCAGTGTCACCCCAATCCGGGACGTTGACCCGATGGGGCCCATGGCAAGAATACTAAAACGCCACGCGGGCGGCGCTGACGGTGGCATTGAGACCGTCAGCGCCCTTGAACTTGAGCTTTTCGATCACCAGCCCCGAAGCGCCCGCCGACAGCATGGCCGCGGGCTCCCCCACCGCCGGGGTGCCCATATATTTCATCACCACCTCGGACGGGTTGGGAATGTCCGGCACCGCCGCCAGTTCCGCCGCCGGATAGGTGACCACCTCCACCCCCAATTCCCGCGCCAGTTCGTTGATGCCCGCCTCGTCGCGCTTTTTGTCGATGGTGGCAATATTGCGGATGCTCAATGGTGACAGGCCATGGTCCTTAAGCGCCTTGTCCACCGCTTCGGCCAGGGTTTCCCGACTGGCCCCCTTGTCACACCCCAGCCCCAGCACCAGAGAACGGGGACGGTAGATCACCACCCGACCGGCCAGTTTTTTGGAAAGCACCGGATCGGGAATCCGATCCGTCACCCACAGCACGGCGGACACGTCGGCTAGCGGTACGTCATTTAAATCGCCATACACGGTGATGCTTTTCGGCAGCGGAGTGTCGCGGGTCCACCAATTGGTTTCGCCGGTTTCCTGCACCAAGGCCACCGGCTCCTCGTTGACCACAGCGGCGGACACGGCAGTGATATAAGCCTTGGTCTCCGGCTCCACCTGCCACCCCAGTTCCCGCCCCAGAATATCCACCGGAATGGTTTTGCCCACGTCGGAGGCCGTGGTGATCACTGGCGTGGCCCCCAAGGCGTGGGCCACCTGCTCGCAAAAGGCGTTCGCGCCGCCCACATGGCCGGACAGCACGGAAATGACGAACTGCCCGGCGTCGTCCACCACCAGCACTGCCGGGTCTTCGTCCTTGGACTTCAGGTGCGAGGCGATCAGCCGCACCACCGCCCCCAGCGACACGTGAAACACGATGTTCTGATAGCGCGCAAACCACGCCTCCACCTGCGGCCTCAAGGGCCCGGAATAGACCGTTGCCCCCTTCCCGGCGGCATCGGCAAATTTTTCCGGCACGATCAACGTGGCGCCATCCAGCTTTGCGGCCAGCTCACGGGCCTGCGCTACCCCGTGCTTGGTGATGGCAATGATTGCGGTCTCGGGGGGCGGGTTCAAGGGCATATCTCCGGCAGTCAGGGATGGATGAAGATCCCTATTGTGCCACTGCCCGCGCCACTATGCTCAGACCCGACTTTGCCTTGCAACCGCCCACATCATCAGTCAGCACAACGGGAGGCTCCGGGGCCGGAAGAATGTTCCCGCTCTACTGCACCGGCGCGTGGGTGAAGGTCGGCACCGTGTGCCAGGAGGAAGAGTATGGAATGAAGGTGATCTCGTCCGCGGTCAGCCACGGATCGAACGCGTGGCTGCCGCCCGACGCAACCAGTTCCGGCGTGTCGCAGTTGAAGCAGGAGAACAGATACCCTTCCACGTCCTGCGACACCAACTGAGAGACGTCGCGGGATACCGGAGACCAGAAAAAATCGGCCATAGCGGTCGTCTGAAACGCCTGCTGGAACGTCTGGCGGGAGGCCTCGAACTCTGCCATACCCAACACCACGCTCTGCTCCAACCGCTGATCCACATGGGTATAGTTGATCGTGGAAATCGGAAGGGGATCCGTATCAAACGACACCTGGCTGCGGAAGTTCTGGGTTAACTCCTCAGCCGCTGTGTCCTTGTCCAAGCTGGTCACGTAACCCACCACCGTCTGGTCGATCCAGTGGTCGCGATTCGCACAAAACGGATCGCCGGCCCCACAACTGCTCGCGAATGCTTCGGTAATACCTTGATCCGCCAGATAAATTGTGGCCGCAAAGGTCATATTGCCACACAAGGCACCGAAAATCGGATGGTTGGTTAAACAGTTGTTGACGACGGTGTCTGCCTTACCGGAGGTGAAGCCGGTGATGTTGGTATAGGTCGTCAGGTCCGCGTAACTGAAGGTGAGAGGGCCAATGGTAACCGAGGTCGCCCCTTCCGGCTGACTCAGCAGGTAGATGACCATGTCCTGCACTTTCGTGTCGCCCGGAGACGTAAGCTCCTGCTGGGCATCGACACCCAACGCCAGCCCGATGAAGAGCATCTCCTCACGGGTAAAGGTCCCCATTATCTCGTCACCGCGACCGAACAGGTTGCGCGTGTTCTTTGAGAAAATCGGCGCCAGCCCGCCCCCACCACCGGCGGCAAGGTTGAAGAGGTTGGTGGACGGAACGAAAAAGTCCGCACTCACCAAGTCCGTGACGGAGCTGCCCTGCCAGTACCCCATCGGCCCGAGGCCCTGTGCCGCCTGCACGGCCAGGTCGCCCAGCGCGTTACAGGCGGTCACCGTATCGATGCTGTCAGGGGCCGCAGTGCAGTCGGTGGGCACCGTCATGAACTGCGCCGCGATGGTCGGGTCCGCGTAGCTTTCGGTGTTATTGACAGTGCTCAGGTCCGCCGCCCAGGAATATGCTCCAAACCCCATCACGACCACAGCATCCAGCGCCACGGATATTATTTTTCGCCACACCGTAGTCATATTCTCAGTTTCTGTGCCCCACTCGTACAATGTACGCAAAAATACAAACACACACGATCAAGGGAACAAGCAAAAATCCGGCCGCGTGACTTCCAAATCATGAGACTCCCCCTTTACTCGCAGATGACCGCCATATTTTCGGAGACTTACGTAACAGAATCGACTAGGTTTTCTAACCGTATACAGCCGAAACTCGAAACATTGATCACCGGGGCCTGTGAAATACTTTTCCCATAAGGTGCGGTATTATTGATCATCTGGCACTCACTGTGGCCACCACGCTCAAGTGCCGGAGAAGTTCAGACGGAAAGGGTGCCGCCAGATGCGGCTGCATTTACCAGCGACCCTCAGCGCGGCGCTGCATTTTCATACATTCGGGTCATTTTCCGTCGATTACGCCCCACCGTGTAACCCACAAATGCGCGCCGACGTATCATCCCCATCTCCAGCGCCCATCCACAACTACGTATGCGGGAAGTGCCCGATCCTCTCCTGTGGCGGCTATAATCCGCATACGGCATAACCCTTCTGGAGTTCCCTATGTCCGACGACACCCCCACCCCCGACCTGGACTCCCTCGACATCCGTGAAATGGAACTGGAAGACCTGTCCGCCGTGTATGCGCTGGGCGAAAAGGTGTTCACTGCCGACATGTGGCCGAGCCTTTACCGCACCTGGGACGAATACGAACCGGTCAGCCTGTTCAACTCCGACGGGGAATTCTGCCTGGTGGCCGAACTGAATGGAAAGGTTGTCGGCTTTGCCCTGGGTTCCCTGATCGAAAAGCGCCACAGCGCCTGGAGTTACGGCTATCTCACCTGGCTCGCCGTGGAACCGGGCATGGCCCGTTCCGGCATCGCCAGCCGTCTGATCCAGGAAATTACCGAGGTGTTCATCACCGCCCGGGCCCGCATGATGATCGTCGATACCGATGCGGAAAACGCCCCCGCCCTCAAGCTGTTCCGCAAACACGGCTTTGACAACGAGGACCAGCACATCTATTTGAGCAAGAATCTCACCTCCCACCCGAAATACCGGCGCATGCGGCGCCGCAAAAGTTGAGTGGCGAAAGGACGGACATGAGCGATCTGAAGCAGATTTTCGATCACATCGACGAGGAGCGTCTGGTCCGCCTGCTCACCGAGTCGGTGGAGCAGTACAGCCCGTCCTTTGCGGAAGAGCCGGCCATGGAAGTCTTCGCCGAGCGGCTTGCCGAGTGCGGGGTGCGCTACATGCGTCAGCCGTTGCCGGAAAGCGGCGGCCCGGTGGCCGACGTGCGCGCCAATCTGATCATTGAATTGGGGCCGCAGCCCGCTGCCATGATGTGGGTGGGACATGTGGACACGGTTCCTCTGATCGGCGACGAGGAGCAGACCATCCATCGGGAGGGCGACGTGCTGCACGGGCTGGGCACCGCCGACATGAAATCCGGCTGCGCCGCCATGGTCGAGGCGGTAGCGGCCCTGGTGGCTTCCGGAGTGGTGCTCAAACGGGGGTTGACGGTGGCGCTGGTGGTGGGTGAGGAGGAGTACGGGGACGGCTCCGAAGCGCTGCTGGAGTGGCGCACCGCACCGCTCACGGTGATTGGCGAACCCACCGGGCTGGTGCCGTGCGTGGATCATTACGGCTACTACGAATGCCTGCTCACCGCCCACGGCACCCGCGCCCATGCAGCCCTGCCGGAGATGGGCGCCAGCGCCATCCATGCCATGCTGGAGTGGATGCAGCAAATTCTGGAGTTGGGCCGTAAAACCAGCTTTGCCGCCAACCTGACCATCAACCCGCGCGAGATTCGCGGTGGCGCCGGTCTGTTCATGGTGGCCGAGGAGTGCGAGGCGGCCATCGACATCCACACCCCGCCGGGGGTCGGCAAGGACGCGGTGGACCAGTTGATCGAGGCGGCCCGCAACGCGGCCCTGGACACCCACCCCCGCTGCCGGCTGGAAAACGACAACCGCTACTGGGCCTCCGGTTATGCCAACGCCTTCGATCACCCCCTGCTGGACCCGCTTCGCCAAGCGTTTGAAGCCGCCGGCACCCCGTGGACCCCGGAGGCGTTCCGCTCCCACTCGGACGGCAGCATGTTCCATCACAAGGGGTCGGTGCCGGTGATCTGCGGCCCCGGCCGACTGGAGGTAGCCCATACCCGCCACGAACATGTTTCCATCACCGAAACCGTTCAGGCCGCGCGGCTGTATGCCGCAATGATTTATGAGGCGTGCGTGGTGTAGATTCGCTCCCGAGCGCCGCTACCGGCGAGGCCGCTCCCCCCGGTCGGAATGGCGCGCCCATGCAGGTTGCATGGTGGAGGCACCGTCCCATCCAAACAGGTGACCCCATTCGGATACCGCAAGGGCCGTGCCCTCTTCGCGCCGCCCCGGGCGGAATGGGCACCCCATGCAGGTCGCATGGTGGAAGCCCCTTCCCATCCAAACAGGCGTACCCCATTCGGATACCGCAGGGGCCGTGCCCCCTAGGGGAGGTGGGTGTCCCCCATCAGATAGCGGTCGATTTCGCGGGCGGCCTGGCGGCCTTCGGCGATGGCCCACACCACCAGGGACTGGCCCCGGCGGGCATCACCAGCGGCATATACACCGGGAACAGAGGTCTGGTAATCGGGGCCGGCCTTCACGTTGCCGCGCGCGTCCAGTTCGCAGCCAAGCTCCTTAACGAAGCTGGCGGTTTCCGGATGGAGATAGCCCATGGCCAGGAACACCAGATCGGCATCCAGCGAGAACTCGGAACCGGGCACTTCCGCCATGTTCCAGCGGCCGGACGCATCCTGGGCCCACTCCACCTTCACGGCGTTGAGTTTTTGCAGGACGCCGTTTTTCCCTTCCAGACTCTTGGTGGCCACGGAGTACAAACGCTTGCCGCCCTCATCGTGGCTGGTGGAGCCCCTGCTGACCCGCGGCCACTGGGGCCAGGGGTTGTCAGAAGCCCGCTCCTGAGGGGATTCGGGCATCAGTTCCAGCGAGGTGACCGACTTGGCCCCGTGACGGATGCTGGTGCCCACGCAGTCGGAGCCGGTGTCGCCGCCACCGAGGACCACTACATTCTTGCCGGTAGCCAGAATGTCGTTGTCGGCCGGGATTTCGTCGCCCCAGTTGCGCTTGTTCTGGGGGATCAAAAATTCCAGCGCGAAGTGGACCCCCTTCAGATTACGCCCCGGCACATCCAGATCACGCGGCACGGTGGAGCCGATGCAGATGCACACCGCGTCGAACTCGGACTTGAGCTTTTCAGCGGTTACGTCCTTGCCCACTTCGGTATTGGGGGACATCTGCACGCCTTCGGCGGCCATCAGGTCCACCCGGCGCTGCACCGTGGTCTTTTCCAGCTTGAAATCGGGGATTCCATACATCAGCAGGCCACCGATTCGATCGGCGCGCTCGAACAGGGTGACGGTATGGCCCGCCAGGTTCAACTGCTGCGCCGCTGCCATGCCGGCGGGACCGGAGCCGATTACGGCCACCCGTTTGCTGGTACGCTTGATCGGCTTGACCGGGGTGATCCACCCCTCGTCGAAAGCGCGATCGACGATGGCGCACTCGATCTGCTTGATAGTGACCGGATTATTGTGGATGTTCAGCACGCACGACGCCTCGCAGGGGGCGGGGCAGACGCGGCCGGTGAACTCCGGGAAGTTGTTGGTGGCGTGCAGCCGCGCGCTGGCCTCATCCCACCGCCCCCGATAGACCAGATCGTTCCAGTCGGGAATGTAGTTCCCCAGCGGACAACCGCTGTGGCAGAACGGCACGCCACAATCCATGCAGCGGGCGCCCTGGGTTTTGAGATCCGCCTCCGACAGGGGGACGGTGAACTCCTTGTGGTGACGAATGCGCTCCTCCACCGGCTTGTAGCCGTGGGTGCGGCGCTCGAACTCCTTGAATCCGGTGACCTTACCCAACTTTCGAATCCTCCAGCTTGGCGCCCTTCGCCTGCTCCACGCGCTCGGCCATCACCCGTTTCAATTCCACCGGGAACACCTTGATGAACTGCGGGTAGGCCTCCTCCCAATCGTCCAGGATCTCCTGGGCCACAACACTGCCGGTGAACTCCAGATGGCGTTCCACCATCTGCCGCACTTCGGCCACGTCGTCCGCCTCGGACAGGGCGGACAGTTCCACCATGGCCGGGTTGCAGCGAGCGGCAAAGCGGTTTTCCGGGTCATATACGTAGGCGATGCCGCCGCTCATACCGGCCGCGAAGTTGCGCCCGGTTTTGCCCAGCACCACCACGCGGCCGCCAGTCATGTATTCGCACCCGTGGTCGCCCACTCCCTCAACCACCGCACGGGCGCCGCTGTTGCGCACCGCAAAGCGTTCCCCGGCTACGCCGCGGAAATAGGCTTCGCCGGTGGTGGCGCCATACAGCACCGTGTTGCCGACGATGATGTTGCGCTCCGCCCGGAAGGTGGACGCCTTCGGGGGACGCACGCTGATGCGGCCACCGGAAAGGCCCTTGCCGGAATAATCGTTGGCGTCGCCGATCAACTCCAGGGTCACCCCGGCGGGCACAAAGGCACCGAAGCTTTGACCCGCGGTACCGCGGAAGGTGATGTGGATGGTGTCCTCCGGCAGGCCCTTCTCGCCGTACCGCTTGGTCACCTCATGCCCCAGCATGGTGCCCACCGAGCGATCCGTATTGCGCACCGCATGGACCAGTTCCACCCGTTCGCCACGCTCCAGGGCCGGTTCGGCCATGGGAATCAGCTTGTTGTCGAGCACCTTCTCCAAGCCGTGGTTCTGGCTTTCCGTGTGCCGTACCGGGGTGCCTTCCGGCACGT
>JAOUMB010000125.1 GCA_029881725.1 Nitrospirota bacterium | reverse complement strand
CGCAAGTTCTGCTCCCTGCGCTGTCAGGGGGTGTTTTCGAACCTGATGAAGCAGACGGGAGGAAGGATGATCGATCCCACGGAGATGGAACAGGCGGCCCTGGCGGCGTGCCTGAAGCCCCTGGGCGACTACGTGGCGGCCCTGGGCCTGGACAAGCCCCTGGCGGCGTACAGCAAGAACCAGGTGCTGGGGCTGATCGAGGTGGTGATCACCACCTACCAGGACCGGATGGTGGCCGGCCACGAGCAACTGGCCGGGGTGCCGTTCTGATGCTGGACTACAACCACCAGCCGAAGCTCCACGAGCGGGTCACGGACCACATCGACGCCGCCCTTCAGGTGGAGCAGGCGGAACGGCTGCCTCGCGACTACCTGGGCGGCTCCCGCCTGGGTGTCGCCTGCGAGCGGGCCCTCCAATACGAGTACACCCACACGCCGACAGATCCGGACCGGGAATTTTCTGGCCGCCTCCTGCGGGTGTTCGAGGTGGGGCACGCCCTGGAGGACCTGGCCATCCGCTGGCTGCGGCTGGCGGGCTTCGAACTGCGCACCCAGAAGGCCAACGGAGGTCAGTTCGGGTTCTCCGTCGCCGGTGGCCGCATCCGTGGCCACGTGGACGGCATTCTCACCGGCGGCCCCGAGGGGCTGGGCCTGACATTCCCCGCCCTGTGGGAGTGCAAGACGATGAACGCCAAGGCGTGGAAGGAAACAGTCAAGAAGGGGGTGGCCAAATCAAAACCGGTCTACGCCGCCCAGGTGGCCGTGTACCAGGCCTACATGGAGGGGGCGGTTCCCGGCATCTCCCGCACTCCGGCCCTGTTCACCGCTATCAATAAGGACACCCAGGAGCTGCACTTCGAGGCGGTGCCGTTCGACGGTGCCCTGGCCCAGGCCACGTCGGACCGGGGCGTCCGCGTCCTGGTCGCCACCGATGCCGGGGAACTGCTGCCCCGGATGACTGCTGATCCCACCCATTTCGAATGTTCCTGGTGCGCGTGGCAGGACCGCTGCTGGAAGGCGGGCTGATGGGCGACTGGCGCGACTTCAATGACGCCCCGGAACAGGGGTTACAAACCGTCGACGCGGATGCCGTGCGGCGGGATCTGGTGGACCGGCTGGAGGCGATGCTGGCCTACCTGTTCCCGAACGGCACCACCCGCAACGGCACCTTCCAGGTTGGTGACCTACAAGGGACCAAGGGCGACAGCCTGGTGGTGGAACTCGCGGGGGAGAAGCGCGGCCTGTGGACCGACTTCGCCACCGGTGAGGGAGGGGACGCCATCGCCCTGTGGGCCGGTGCCAACGGCCTGTCGGCGAAGGCCGATTTTCCGAAGGTGATCGAGAGCGCGGCGGATTGGCTGGGGACCGCCCCGGCGCCGCGCAGGCAGTCCTTCGGAAATTCCGAAAAGCTGCCTCCCATGGACGACCTGGGACCGTACACCGCCAAGTGGGACTACACCGCGGAGGACGGCAAGCTCATCTGCTGCGTCTACCGTTTCGACCCGCCCGGCGGCAAGACCTTCCGCCCGTGGGATGCCACCCGGCGGAAGTGGGGCGACCCCACCCCCTGGCCGCTCTACAACCTGCCGGGCATCGCCAAGGCCGACACGGTGATCCTGGTGGAGGGCGAGAAGTGCGCGGATGCCCTGAACGGCATCGGCATCTGCGCCACCACCGCCATGCACGGCGCCGGAGCCATCACCAAGACCTCAAAAACGGACTGGTCGCCCCTCAAGGGCAAGCAGGTCGTGGTCTGGCCGGACAAGGACGCCGTGGGCTGGCGCTACGCGGAGGCCGTCGCCGACGCGGCGGGCACGGCCGGTGCAAGGTCGGTGGCCATCCTGGTGCCGCCGGAGGACCGGCCGGAGAAGTGGGACGCCGCCGACGCGGTGGATGAGGGGTTCGATTGCGCGGCCTTCATCCGGGACGGCGAGCGGAAGGTTGTCACGGACACACCGGCAGGTCTGCCCACCTTCACCCTGGGTGAACTGCTGGACGACGACTCACCGCTGCCGCCGGACCTCGTCGGCCCGCGGGTGCTCACGCCGGGTGGGCTCCTGGTGTTCGGTGGCGCCCCCAAGGT
>JAOUMB010000079.1 GCA_029881725.1 Nitrospirota bacterium | reverse complement strand
ACGCAAGCTGTATGCGAGGCCAACGGCGGAATCTGGTCGGTCAACCAAAAAAGTGGTTCTCACAATATCATAAGTGGATCTGGCCACTCTTATGTCGCGTTTGGTGGGCTTGCTATCGGCACTCAAAACCTTATCCAAGGACCATACTCAAGCGTTTCAGGGGGGTACTATAACACCGCTACCGGCTATGGAAGCGTATCGGGAGGAAACCAGAATACAGCCGGTTACGGAGCCGTCGTTAGCGGAGGAATCGGGAATACCGCCAATGGATATAACGCCAGTGTCAATGGCGGGTGGTTTAATACGGCCCAAGGGTATGCTTCCAGCATCCTGGGCGGAGCAAATATCGGTTTGATCTATCAGAATCAGCATTTCCCATAGTGCCCCACGTCACGAACTGATACCTACTCCCCCTTGCCCAAGCTCCCCAGCGTTCCCGCATCCTCCAGCGTGCTGGTGTCGCCCCGCGTCTCCCGTCCCGCCGCCCGGAAGCCGTAAGTGGAATTTTCAGGGGCTACACCGACAGAGATACGGCATCTCATTTATCCCGCGGCGTTCCTGCTGCGCCTCCCCACACCCCCCTCTTCCGGAGGATACGGCCCTCTGGTTCTGGACAGAATTCCCGACCTGATGTTTAGTAGGTCAGGACTATTTTGCTGAGCCTGATGGATTGTCCTCATGGGCTGCCGAAGATCCGTGAGCCATGACACGCTGCTCTGAATTTCTGGATTGAGGAATACGTATGTTTATCAGTAATTCCCGGCGCGCACTTGGCATGACCATCGCGGTGCTGATGTTGGCCGGAACGGCGTCCGCTCAGACTCCGGTTTCTCCGGGCGGTGGCGGAAACCTGCTGAGCCTGGTGCAGAACCTGGAGGTCCGGCTTACCGCCGTGGAAACCGAAGTGACCACCCAGCAAGGCCGGATCGCTACCCTGGAGGCCCAGCAAGCGGTGCTGGCAACAGACGTAAACACCCAGTTGGGGCTGATCTCCTCCCTGCAAGGCCAGAATGCCCTGCTTCAGACCGCGCTGAACGATGCGATGGCGGTCATATCCAGTCAGGAAACCCGGCTGGCAGCAGTCGAAGCCAATACCGTACTGACCCTGGACGGAATGCTGCGGCACGATAACGCCAGCGGCTTTTCCACCGCCCTGTTCGAGGGCGTGAATGTTCAGGTGACCAGCGGCGCGGGCGCCTCCGACGCCCCGGCGAATGGACTGGGCAACCTGCTGGTCGGCTACAACGAGCAAACCCCGCACTGCACGTCGGATGAATTTGGCGCATCGGTCAGCGACTGCACCAACGAAGGGTACCAGTGGATCATCCCGGACCACAACGGTTCCCATAACCTGGTGCTGGGCCGGGATCACAGCTACAGCAGCCATTCGAGCGTCGCGTATGGCGCCCGCAACCGTATTCTGGCGGCCGGAACCCTGGCGGGTGGCACCACCAACGAGGCCAGCGGCGCGGGAGCGGTGATCCTGAACGGAATGGAAAGCGCCGCAACCGCGGCAAACGCCACGATTATCGGCGGCTTCTACAGCGCGGCTTCCGGGCCGCACAGCACCACCATTGGCACCAACAACCGGGCCGAGGGATATGGCGCCAGCGCGATCGGCGGTGCGGGAAACACCGCCATAGGCCGTTCCACCACCGTATCCGGCGGTTCCGGAAACACGGCCAGCGGGCTCGGCAGCACCGTATCCGGCGGTTCCGGAAACACGGCCAGCGGCCCCTACGGCAGCGTATCCGGCGGAACCTGGAACCTTGCCAGCGGCTCGTTCAGCAGCGTGACCGGAGGCGCACAGAATACGGCCTCCAGCCAGAACGCCAGTGTCACCGCCGGCATGCAAAACACCGCCAGCAGCGTGGGTGCCACGGTGAGCGGCGGATACAAGAATACGGCGGCCTCTCACCTTTCCAACGTCAGTGGAGGAACCAATCGCACCACGACCACCTGGTTCGACTGGGCAGCAGGCACGCTGTACGATTCGGAGCCCGGCGTCTACTCCAGCGACTGGCCCAACTGACACGGGACCCTCCCCGTATAAAACGCAAAACGGCCCGCCGGACATCCCATCCGGCGGGCCGTTTTTGATTTGCTGGGGGTCTTACTCCCCCTTGCGCAAGCTCTCCAGCGTTCCCGCATCCTCCAGCGTGCTGGTGTCGCCCCGCGTCTCCCGTCCCGCCGCAATGTCGCGCAGCAGGCGGCGCATGATCTTGCCGGAGCGCGTCTTGGGCAGCGCATCGGTGAACTTGATGTGGTCCGGCTTGGCGATGGGGCCGATCTCTTTCGCCACGTGGTCGCGCAGGGTTTTTACCAGCGCATCGTCGTTTTTGGCATCGCCCTTGGTGATCACGAAGGCAAAAATGCCCTCCCCCTTCAGGTCGTCCGGGCACCCCACCACGGCGGCTTCCGCCACCTGATCGTGGGACACCAGCGCGGACTCCACCTCCATGGTGCCCAGCCGGTGGCCGGACACGTTGATCACGTCGTCCACCCGGCCCATGATCCAGAAATAGCCGTCCTCGTCCTTGCGCGCGCCGTCTCCGGCGAAATAATACTTGCCGCCGAACTCGCCCCAATAGGTGTCCTTGTAGCGCTGCGGGTCGCCATAGACATTGCGGATCATGCTCGGCCACGGGCGCTTGATCACCAGCAGGCCGCCCTGGTTGGGCCCCAGGGAGTTGCCCTCCTGATCCACCACGTCGGCAAAGATGCCCGGCACCGGCAGGGTGGCGGAGCCCGGCTTGATGGGCGTGGCCCCCGGCAGCGGGCTGATCATGTGCATGCCGGTTTCCGTCTGCCACCAGGTATCCACGATCGGGCACCGCTCGCCGCCGATGGTTTTGTAATACCACATCCACGCTTCCGGGTTGATCGGCTCGCCCACCGTGCCCAGCAGGCGCAGGGACGACAGGTCGAATTTGTGCGGCCACTCGTCCCCCAGCTTGACCAGGGCGCGGATGGCCGTGGGGGCGGTATAGAAAATATTGACCGAGTGCTTCTCCACGATCTCCCACAGCCGCCCGGCGTGGGGTGTGGTGGGGGCGCCCTCGTACATGACGCTGGTGGCGCCACAGGCCAGCGGGCCATAGACGATGTAGCTGTGGCCGGTCACCCAGCCGATGTCGGCGGTGCACCAGTAGGTGTCCTCATCCTTGATGTCGAACACCCATTGCATGGTGGTGGTGGCCCCCAGCAGGTAGCCGCCGGAGCTGTGCACCACCCCCTTCGGCTTGCCGGTGGAGCCGGACGTATACAGGATGAACAGCGGGTGCTCTGGGTCCACCGGCACCGGATCGCACTTGGGGGACTGCCCGGCGATGGCGTCGTGCCACCACACGTCGCGCCCCTCCTGCATGGCCACCTCCTGCCCGGTGCGCTTGAGCACGATGGCGGTGGATACCTCCGGGCACCCCTTGAGGGCATCGTCCACCATCACCTTCAGGGCCACCGCGCTGCCGCGCCGCCAGCCGCCGTCGGCGGTAATCAGGATTTTTGCCCCGGCGTCCAGAATGCGGTCCTTGAGCGCCTCGGCGGAAAAGCCGCCGAACACCACCGAGTGGGTGGCGCCGATGCGCGCGCAGGCCAGCATGGCAATCGGCAGTTCCGGCACCATGGGCATGTAGATCACCACCCGGTCGCCCTTGGTCACCCCCTTGCCCTTGAGCACGTTGGCAAAGCGTCCCACCTCGTGGGCCAGTTCCTGATAGGTGAGGGTTCGGGTGTCACCCGGCTCCCCTTCCCACACGATGGCGGCCTTGTTCTTGCGCCAGCTGTTCAGATGCCGGTCCAGGCAGTTGGCGGAAACGTTCAGTTCCCCGCCCTCGAACCACTTGAAGAACGGCGGGTTGTCCTGGTTCAGGACCTTTGTAAACGGCTTGCTCCAGGTGAGGTGCTCGCGGGCCAGATCGCCCCAGTAGCCTTCATAGTCCTTGTCCGCGCGGGCCACCATATCCGTATAGGCCTGCATGCTGCCCACGCGGGCGGCTTTCGCAAAGGCCGCGGGGGGGTCAAAAACACGGTTCTCGTGAAGAACGGACTCGATTTCGGCACTCATGTGCGGCTCCTCTGCGGGCGACAGGCGGGTGGTGGCCCGCCAGCGGGAATTTCCGGAAAAAGGACTGTGCCCAAAACTATGCCGCGAGCACCTTCCGCCACGCAAGTCCCGCGACACCCACGGCCCCGGCGGTGGCCGCCAGGGTGGCGGGCTGCACCATCAGGTTTTCGCGCAGGCGCACCGGGATGCGCGCCACCATCTCCTCCCACATGGCGGGCCAGAACAGGCTCCACGCGCGGGACACGCGCCCCCCCAGGCACACCGCCGCCGGATCGAAAATGCGGCACATCTGGGTGACGGCGATGCCCAGCGCCCGTCCCGCCTGGGCAAAGCTTTCAAAGGCGTGAAGATCGCCGTCGGCGGCCAGATCGGCCAGTTTGCTGCCGGTAATGGACGCACGGGGTCCGTATTTGGCCTTGAATTCGGAATCGGAGAGCTCGGAGGTGGCTTCCAGGAACATGCGCACGATGCCGGTGGCCGAGGCATAGGCCTCCAGGCACCCCCGGTCGCCGCAGCCGCACAGGGCGCCATCCGGATAGATGGTGATATGCCCCAGTTCGGCGGCCAGCCCGGTGGCCCCGCGCATCACCTCCCCGTCCACGATGATGCCCCCGCCGACGCCGGTGCCGAGGGAAAAATAGATGAACGGGTCGCACCCTTCCCACACGCCGGAGCTCATTTCGCCGAAGGCCCCGGCATTGGCGTCGTTCTCCAGCACGATGGGCACGTCGATGCGGGCCTCCAGCGCCTTTTGCACTTCCCACCCGGTCAGTTCCGGCAGGTTGGGGGCCATTTCGATGGTGCCGCGTTCGTGGCGCAAAAATGCGGGCACGGCCACCCCCACCCCCTTCACCACATGCCCGGCCCCGGCCTGGGCCACGGCCTGCACAATGTTTTCCAGCACCGATTCGCGGGAGCGGTCGGTCTGGTCGATGTAGACCATGCCGCCCGCGGTGTTGAGTTCCGCATCCACCGCCACGGCGCGCACCGCGCTGCCCCCCACGTCCACGCCAACCACTACGTCCGCCATCGCCCCTCCCCAATTGAATCCGCCTTCCGGCCAACCGGGAAAATCCCGGACACCGGAATATAGCCTATCGCCCACGGCGGGTCACTGCCAACGCGAGGCGGGATTGCCGGGCCGGGCGGGATTGGGTATCATTCCCCGTCCCGCGCCGCCCGGCGCGGGTTCGACACCCCCCGCCTGCAAGCCGGCGTAGCTCAGTTGGTAGAGCAACTGATTCGTAATCAGTAGGTCAGCGGTTCAATTCCGCTCGCCGGCTCCAGCACTTTCAACGGCTTATACCATTTTGGTGTAAGCCGTTTTGGTTGGGTGGCGCGTTTGATTTGCGCGCGCGTGCAGTCCGGAGAGAGAACACCGTGCAGTGGGTCACCGGCGAAATCGGTAGGTCCCTGGACGACCCGGACCAAGGGAGTGGGCGCCGTTAGCACACTGTTTCCTTGAGCTTCCTGCGTTGAACAAGGGCTGTTGGCAGGATTTCAAATCGTAAACACCCTCCAGCGTGGATTGTATGTGGTCGAAATGATGAAAAAACAACGGTGGTCGTGAACGATATTACGTCAACCCCGTCCACCTCGCTGGACCGCTATTACGTTCCGCAACTGGATGGCCTGCGCTTCTTTGCCTTTCTCCTGGTGTTCATGCACCACGCGCCGCAGTCGAGCCAAGCATTCGCGAACCACCCACTGATGAGGACAGGGCTCTCGTGGCTGTCCAATTGGGGCTGGATGGGGGTGGACCTGTTCCTGACGCTGAGCGCCTTCCTCATCACCTCGTTGCTGTTGATCGAGTGGGATCGGGAGGGCCACATCTCCCTTAAGGATTTCTACGTAAGGCGTACCCTGCGTATCTGGCCACTCTATTACTTTGCGCTGATACTGGGCTTTGTGGCGCTGCCATGGTTCGGACTGTTCCAGTCACCCGTGGGCACCCCGGCCCATGTCCAGTTGGTGGACAACCACTTGCTGCCGTACCTGACCTTCCTGGGTAATTATTCGGCGGCGGTGACGGGATATGCCGGATCGCCATTCCTGGCCCACCTGTGGACGGTAGCCCTGGAGGAACAGTTCTACATCCTTTGGCCCTTGCTGTTTGGTGTGGCCTACCGGGGGGGACCCCGAAGGGTGTTCCAGGTGCTGACGGGGTTGCTGCTGCTGGGCGTGTTGCTACGCCTGTACGTTTCCGGAACGAACCTCAGGCACCCCCTGTCCTGGGTTTCCCTGCCAACCCACATGGATTCGCTGATCATTGGCGCCGGGCTGGCGCTGTATCGCTTCTACGCCCCAGCCGAGGGGCGCTGGGCGCCGGGAAAAATTGCCGCCGGAATCGGTCTTTTGCTCCTGGCGTCCGCAGCTCCCAAGATCCAGACCCAGAGCATCCACATCACCTGGCAGTTCCTGGCGGTGGGCGGTGGATTCGGCCTAATTCTGGACGGAGTGTTGACCGGCACTTCCCGGCCGCTCAGGAGGATATGCACCAACCGTCCCGTGGTGTGGATGGGCAAGCTGTGTTACGGGCTGTACATCTACCACATGTTCGCCCTTCGCCTGAGCACGGACTTTACTCAGGAATGGCTGCATATGAGCGTGAAAGGTTCGGCCGGGTGGCTTGTGGCCACGGGACTCTCCTTCCTGATCACCCTGGTGCTGGCCTACGTCTCCTACCGCCTGCTGGAAGTGCCATTCCTGAAACTGAAGCGGCGATTCACCCACATCCGCTCTCGGCCGGTGTAGGTAATCCCCCCGAAAATCAGTAGGCGTCAGAAGTAGAATTTTCTCGTTATGGATTTTGAGGAGATTCTGCATGAAGAAATCACGATTCACTGACAGCCAGATCATGGGGATCCTGCGGCAGGCGGAGGCGGGCACACCGGTCCCTGATCTGTGCCGGGAGCACGGCATGAGCAGCGCCACGTTCTACAAGTGGCGGGCCAGGTTTGGCGGCATGGACGCATCGCTGATGGCTCGGATGAAGGAGCTGGAGGCGGAAAACCGGCGACTGAAGAAGATGTACGCCGAAGAGCGGCTCAAGGCCGAAATCGTTGCGGAGGCCCTGGCAAAAAAGTGGTGAGGCCGTCTCGCCGACGCGAGATGGCCAAAAAAGCGGTTGAAGAACGATCCGTCTGTATTCGCACGGCCTGTGCCGCGTTCGTCATCAGCGAGACCTGCTATCGATACCAGGCCAAGCTGTCCAGCGAGAACGCCGAGGTGGTCGATTGGCTGATCCGACTGACCCACAATCAGCGTAATTGGGGGTTCGGACTCTGCTTTCTGTATCTGCGCAACGTCAAGGGCTACGTCTGGAACCACAAGAGGGTCTACCGAATCTATCGGGAGCTGGAACTGAACCTGCGGATCAAACCGAAGAAACGGCTGGTGCGGGAAAAGCCGGAGCCGCTACAGGTGCCGGAGGCGATCAACCAGGCGTGGTCCATGGACTTCATGCACGACCAGTTGGCCGATGGCCGGAGCTACCGGCTGTTCAACGTGATCGACGACTACAACCGCGAGGGGCTCGCCATCGAGGCGGACCATTCATTGCCGTCGGTACGGGTGATCCGCGCCCTGGAGCAGATCATCGAGTGGCGTGGCAAGCCCGGGTCCATCCGTTGCGACAACGGCCCCGAGTACATCAGTGGCGCGCTGACCTCCTGGGCCAGGCGGAAGGGCATCAGCATCCGCCACATCCAGCCGGGCAAGCCGCAGCAGAACGCCTTCGTGGAGCGCTACAACCGCACGGTGCGGTACGACTGGCTGAACCAGTATCTGTTCGATTCGATCGCCGAGGTGCAGGAGTACGCCACCCGCTGGCTATGGACCTACAACCACGAACGGCCTAACATGGCCCTGGGCGGCATCACGCCTAGACAGAAGCTGGCCCTTGAGGCCCATTAACCGCTCTACTTCTGGCTCCCTCTGAAAATGGGGGGATTACCGCCGGACCTTAT